>NZ_JADCLB010000013.1:20419-126662 GCF_014982245.1 Enterobacter cloacae complex sp. P6RS | reverse complement strand
GTTATTAAATACTTATGAAGAGAAGGAAGAAGCTGAACTTGCCTATATGAAAATAAAAGGAAAAAAAAAGCTTGCTAGTGAAAGAGATGATACGATTAAAATATATAATTTATTCGGTCATCCTTCGTGGGCAAACTTTTATAGTATAAATATGTTTAATCTAAAGGAGCTTGAAAATATAATTAAAATTCGCGCTAATGGCGATAGTTTTGATGTTAAACGGCATAAAGAGATAATCAACATCTTGATTTATGTAGCAAAAAAATTTAGTCTTGATATACCTGAACACTGGTTATAAGGCAAGTATTACATTCATTCTGAATATAATGAATGTAATACCATATTGCTATTTCTTTACATGTTTGGATGGATTTGATGTATTTGGTATTATTAAATCCTGACTAAAGAACATTACTTCAGAACCAACATGTTTTCGTTGGGCACTATAGTTTAGCCCATAGATTAGTTTTTTCTGATTTTTGTAAATATCTAATATTTCTTTTGTTGCATCATAAGAAACTACCCAAGGACTATGGAGCTTATTAGTAACAGTGTTAGCTATATTTACATGATCATCGTGTTGATAGAAATTCTGATATAGCCCTTGACCTTTTACATAATAAGGAGGGTCAAGATAAACTAAAATTTTCCCTTCTAAAAAAGGGACTGTTTCATCTAATAAAACAATCGCATCTTTATTGTATAGCGATATAGAGTCAGATAGTGTACCAATTTTTGTTATTCTGTTAATTAGAGCTTCTTTATTATACCTTGCATGAATTTTCCATTTTCCCGTCTGTTCTTTCCCTCCAATGACTCCTGCATTGATTATACCTGAGCGATTTGTCCTGTTGAGAAAAAAGGTAGAGAATCCTAGAGTTAATTGAGAGTGCTCTTGAGCGCTGGACTGTATTTCCTTTTGCTTGTACCACTCATCCATATTAACTTGTGTTTCTGCTATCAGCTTACAGAGGGCATCATTTTCGTATAATACGCTATGCCAAAATGCATGAATAGAAGGGTTCAAATCATTCAAAACGATTTTCGAGACTACACCTTCAAACAGTAAGTTTAGCGCAACGCCAGCCCCTCCAGCATAAGGCTCAACGTAAGTGCATCCCTCTAACTCATTGATTTTTATTAAATCCTTGAGGAATTCAGTTAGTTTCCCTTTCCCGCCAGGGTAACGAAGTGGAGTTGCATTGCGCATAAAAAGACCTAGTTTTCAGAAAAATGGGTTTATTATAGTTTTTTTTCTCATTGGAATGCAATCTGTAATTATGTTGCCAATTCTTTTAATAGGTTTATCTTACCATCAACATAATCGGAAATTTTATGGCACTCATCAATACGTTCAATGGAAAGATTATCATTTTCTCTTTTTAGCTGTATGCCCTCTTTAAAATGAACGGGAATGCGCCTTCGATAAAATATTGTCCCTAGAGTACTAAGCTGGCTTTCTAATAATTGTTCTGCTGTATAATGATTGTCGACATCATCCATCATTTCATATGGAATAAAAATTGCATCATTTATTCGGGAAAGAATAGGCTTTTTTAACCAATAGTTTCTAAATATGTCGATATAATGTAATACTGGTTTATCTTTCCAGTTTCTTCCGGAAGCTACTTGTGAAAAATAAACCCTTTTTCCCGCTCTTTTATCATAGCTATCTTCCCACGTAATTACATCAATTCCACTATCTTTTGGGGATAATGAGTGTACAGGGTTTACTTCCTCTAGAGAGTGAAGTTCCCCTTCACCTAAAAGATTAATTACTTCCAACGCTTTGTCGTAGAAATTTGAATGATCTCTCCGGGGAAAACCAAACGATATTGAATGTCCCCTAACATAGCCTGCAGCTGCAATCGTTGCACATATTTGTAGAATATCCCTATCTGCAGGAAGTGGAGTGCCATCAACAATCAACAAAGGACTATTCAGAATATGTGAAAAGATAAGGCAATAAAGATATACTTTTTGTGAAATAGATAATTCATTAATGGAGGTTACAAGTGAAACTACAGACCCACCATCTTCGATCTGAAATGGATAAGTATCATTCATGTGCTCTTGTCTTGATCTAATCTCAAGTAGAATTGAATCTATTTCAGCTTCAACTTCTCCATCCTCTCTTGCAATGTCATCATCTTGATAATCGTTCTGAAGTTCTATAGCAGAGCGAATATCTGCTACAGGCATAAAGTTGAATTCATCTGAAAGACATTTTAATTCAATCCAGTCAGCTTGGTTCTGAACGGGACCCGTTACCGGAAAAGTATTTAGTAACATATTGTCAATTCCTTATTAAATATCTTTACTTTTCCGTTTACTAGACTGAAATTCTATTTTTTCAAATTTTCTTGCCATTTCTGATATGTTTTCTTTATTTATATCATTAATGAATTCTATTTTATCTAAAAGCAACGATGCCTTATCGAGTAGCGAATTAATCCCTACTAGCGTTGCGCTGAGTTTTCCATTAGCATCACCCGCATCATTATAGGCTACATCAAGATCTGCACCACTCTTAAAAGAATTATATGCCTTTGCATTTACTAAAATTTCGCCAAATTTCTTGACATCAGGATTCTGGCTTTTAATTAACGAATTCCTGTTTTCTTCTTTAGAACCATACAAACCTACTAAAACATCTCTGAGATTATCTAGGTGTGATTCATCTACAGGATTATCATCTGGCGCATTGCTCCAGCCACGATCGAGACCGAGGAAATCCATATATTCTCGCCTTCCAAGAGCTGTATAGAAGTGAGAAAGAGAGAATCTCGGAGTCATTCTGTCGTTTAAATTATATACACCTTTTTCTTGGGCTTGCTCGAGAACAAACATTGCACTTATAAGTGAACGCACTGTTTGGTTAGTATCGCCAAGTTTCCTTGCTATATCATCTATGGTTATGCCTTCTTCTTTTTCAGCTTTATACCATTTATATGCGAATTGAGCCTTAGCGTATGAATCCCATTTATGCGGGCCATTTACATGTTTAAAGCCTATGAAGCCTCTTGCTTCTTCCTCAGTTTGAACACGGTAAACGTGAATTTCATTCATTGTATCCAATATCTTTTTTGACATTGGAGGGATTTTAATTCTGCATTTTTGAGCTATATCAGGAGAACGAATTGCTTTAATTGCCGCTAAGCGTCGGTTACCCTCTAATACTCTAAATTTATCGTTGTTATTAGGATCTGTAATTACAATTAAAGGCTCCATATCTAAGAAGCCATTATTTGCAATCGAAACTATCAATTCTTTAAGATCACTATTATCAGCTAACGATTTAATTAACTCTGGTTCACTATTTCGTGAAGCAGCATCAGGCAAGAACAACCTTGGGTTTTCCGTATCTAGGGAAAGAAATTCAGGAGATATTTTGAATGCGCCTGATTCTGGATAATTGTTATTGGTCATACTTTCATCCGAGGTTTGCAGTATACCTGCTTACAAAGCTAACTCACGTTGGTATGCGGATAGCTGATCGATAAACCTTTCTACACTACCACAGAGGAAGCTCTTTTTACAGTCATGCTTAGGTGGAAGGATCAGAGGTGAGGAATGACATCATCAAGCGGCGTTTTTTCGTAATATTCCATTCAGCCATGTCTCATCCCTGTCCGGGCGGTTATCCTGAGTCGCCCACAGCGAAGCTATCTCAATCCCCGAAACCGCCTTCAGTAACTCCTGCAACCCCTCTTCATCCAGGTCCGTAAACCGTCTTTCACCCTGCACGCGTTCACCGTTGCCATACTTAAAGGACACGTACCAGACGCCGCCAGGCTTAAGCGCATCCGCAAGCTTCTGCATCACCGCAGGCAGCTCAGAAGAGGGGACATGCAGCAAAGATGCACAACACCAGATCCCATCGTACTGCGCTTTACCGTCAATCTCTGAAAATGTCATCAGCTGCACGGGTAACCCGGTATGTTGCCTTGCCAGTTCCACCATGGCGGAAGAGGCATCAAAAGCATCCACCTGATAACCCATCTCATGAAATGCCTTTGCGTCCCGCCCTGAACCGCAGCCCGCATCCAGAACCCGGGCACCGTGCGTCAGATGTTGGGTGAAGGCCTCGTATAGCGGGGTCATATCGACATTGACCGTGCCATCGAAGAAATCCTGTGCGTGGTTCTGGTAGTAGTGAAGTGTCATTAAAACGTTGCCTCGGCTTCCGCGTTGGGTTTCCAGGTATGAATAAGTTTATCCAGCGCAGCCTGCCAGTTACGCTGAAGAAAGCTTCTCCGTGCTTCGGGACGCTGCCCCGTCTGTAGAACAATCGTCTCATGTAACGGCAGTTTGCTCTGAATAAAATACTCATTGCGGGTGTGTAACCGCTGCAGGAGCTTGAGGTCGGGAATGCGTGCCGATTTGCCTTCAACGCCACGGTTACAACATCGACAGGCCAGCACTAAGTTCCATACGCCGTTAATATTGCTCACTTCATTGCGGGCAGCCCAGGGAATAAAGTGGTCGACGTCCGCCAGTTCTGCGTCTCCCGTTACCAGACTGATGGGTTTAAAGCAGTAAAAACACCGTCCTTTCTGGTAACCGTTCAGGCTGTCGCGACAGCTGGTGATGTCTACGCGACGCGCGTTCACCCGTGTGAACAACAGCTGATTATCTTCGTCGAACTCCACGCCCACAAGGTTACGTGAAATGCCCATCGACCAGGCCTGTTCCACCAGGTTCCAACGGGCATTGGTTTCAAAGGCGAGGTTTTTATACTGCAGGCGTTCGCCCAGTAAATAGAAGTTATCCGTCAGTCGGATCCCGCTATGGGTTTTACGCTCATCAAGGAAAAAACGTTTATCGATCTCGCCCTGGTTCACGTAGTGAAAGGCATCGATTACGTTGTTAAAGCCAAGGCGCACCGTTGCTTCAATGAGCTGGGCGTGGGTGATTTCACCTCTGTTGAACTTCAGACAGGTTTCCAGAAATTGACTGCTGCGGGAGGTGATCTGTTTTGGCGCATGCTTCAGGTGCTCGCAAAGATAGCGGCTGAACGGCACGGCAAGCTGGTCGAGCGTAATCAAATCGCTGCCCGTCTTATCCACTTCATACAACGCTGACGCCAGCGCAAATTTGTAAGATGCGACGTTCCTTCCAAAGAGGATCACACCACGCCAGTAGTTCTCAAGCGTCGGATCGGCCTGATAAAATTCCATCGATGAAGTCCTGTTACGGTTGGCTGGACAGGGCGTTACTAAAGCCTGTAACAGGATCACATAACAAAATTAGGGTGATGTAAATCGTTAATCTATAGGTTTGATGAATTTTTGTGGGATCTGAGAAAAAGGGCTGGATGCGATGAATTTGTCGTCTAAGGTACTTTAGCGAATGAATAGATTTCTGGATGAGGAAAATAAGACTGATTTTCAAGCCAGCGAGTTACCAGTATCCCCCAAACCCATTTCCTGAATCCCTCTCGTATTTCCCAATTTTACCTGTCGCAAAACCGCTGTATTTATATTCAGTTCTGTATAATAGGCAGCAGTAATTACGCCAGTCGGAAAAACGCCTCTTCATAGGATGTCCTCATGTGGCTTATGAAGACATTACTAACATCAGGGAGCAGGTCACTCTGCCAGCGGTTCGGTCTCGCCCCTGAGGGTACACGGTCAACTTGAGAAACTTCGCTTCCTGACACACCCTGATGTTTCCGCCTAACGGCCATACACGTTGTCTTACCACCAACGGGCTATTGTCTGAAAATCAGAGGTCTCTCGGAAGAAAATCTTCTTATGCCCGATTGCGTAGGAGTACGATAAGCCAACAAATCATTATAGATAAAAGGGTTATCTATGGCTCTACATGGAAAGTTCGTAATTAATGATGCGTACTATTCCCCGTTATCGTTTCCTGGTATAGGCACATTTTTAGCTTTCTCTGGTAATGGTGCTTACCGTAATCGTGGGGCATGTGGAATGATCCCCAAAGAGGGGCCAGTACCAGCGGGTAAATACTGGATTGTTGACCGCCCTCAGGGTGGACTCAAGTCACAGCTAAACGCAGTGGGAAGAGACATTTATAATCACTTCGCCAATGGTGCAACATTCAAACATTCTGAATGGTTCGCATTATGGCGTGATGATTGGGGGATCGACGATTACACATGGATTGAGAGCGTTCAGCGTGGCAATTTCCGTTTGCATCCAGGCGTACTATCAGAAGGTTGTATCACTCTCCCACATGATTCTGATTTTGCCATGTTGCGTAATGCTCTGTTGAGAAGCCAAAAAATAGATGTTCCTTGCATGAGGAAGCTACAGGCATACGGCACGATTGAGGTGATCTCCAATGGCAAAACATGCCCTTAGTTTATTCATCAAGATAGTGCTGTTCGCTGTTGTTATGCTGATCGTTGCTGAAATGGTTCCGTATGATGGATTAGTTAATTCTATTACGGAGCTTTTCGATTTCCAAAGCGCCGACAAGTTTACCCGCTTCATTTTAGGTGAACCTGATTCAGAAGTTTGGGAATCTTTAGACGGCTACTTTAGCATCTTAATCAATACATTAATCAGCGTACCTGTCATGAGCGCTATTACCACGGCGTACAGTGGCGCGACACACAAAGTTAGTCCAGGTGGTATCCCCAGAGAGTGGTTCAGTTCCACATTGCGACGGTTAGCTAAAATCTTCGGGTTTACCTTCCTGTTTTGGGCGTTATTTCGCTTACTGCCTTATCAGTCTTTATTCCCAGATCAAACGTATTCAAATTTCACAATAGCGGCGATTGTGGGCTTTCAGTTGCTCTTAACGATTGTTTGCTACTGGTTCATCACGAAGAAAATCACAACTAAAAGGAGTTTGTAAAATGCCTATTCCGGCTTACATGTGGCTTAAGGACGATGGCGGCGCAGACATTAAAGGAGCTGTAGACGTTCAGGATCGTGAGGGGAGTATAGAGATTGTTGGCTTTAGTCATGGTCTGAACATTCCAGTAGACAGTGCCAATGGGAAGATTACTGGCAAGCGTTCACATTCTCCGATGATGATTGAAAAGGAGTTTGATAGCTCCAGCCCGTATCTATACAAAGCCGTTGCCACCGGTCAAACGTTGAAAAGTGCGGAGATTCGCTGGTATCGCATTAACCATGCAGGACAAGAAGAGTGCTACTTCGTCATGACCATTGAGGGTGTGAAAGTGACGGGCATTAACCCAGGGATGCCAAACGCTAAAATGGCAGGAAACTCGCAGATCAACCACATGGAATCTGTTTCCCTGATGTATGACAAAATCACCTGGCGTTATGTTGATGGTAATGTCCAGTATACGGACGATTGGAACGTAAGAGCGTAACAAATAAAGAGGAGGCATTGAGTGCCTCCTCTTTATTAACGCTTATCCTCTCAAAGGAGCCTGTCCATAATGCTGTGTAACTGCCATCGTATTATAGGTGATCGCTCAGTCGGTCACCGAACTTGATAATAAAATGACTCATTGCCAGCCCGCAGATAGGCGAATGGTTGCTCAGAGGTCCATGCGGGCGCTCACCTTATATTCTGATAGTCCTCGCTGCGTAATTTCTCTGACCCAACCCTTTTCCTGAATCCCCCTCGCAAATTTCAAATTTACTCCACACCAAACCGCTGTATTTATATTCAGCTCTGTATAATGAGCACCAAAAATTACGCCGAACGGCAAAGGAAGTATCGAAGAATATTTAAATAAGAATTCGCGATATGAAGGTGCTGCAACACCCCCATACCGCTAACCACAACCAACTAGACAGGAGTTGAAAATGGCTGCGACGAATTTTAAGCCAGAGTTTACCGTTTGCAAAACAGAATCAGACGCTTTCACCGGCATGATTGAAAACCGCGAGCTGGTACGCAAAAACAGCGCCCGCCGTCTGCACGGCAACCCGCCCAACGCGGCGCCTCTCCATCCCCGCGCGGAAACGCCGCAGGACAGTGCCGCTTGCTGCGAACTGTATGCGCGTATAGACATGAAATACCTTCTTCTGGGCGGTGACTGGCTAACCCGTGCGGGCTTTATCAACGGTATGCCCGTAAAAATCCGCGCCATGAAAGACTGCATTGTGATTACGCCCCAGCATACAAGAGAATTATGGGGATGCCTAGAAGGTATGAGTGTGGTGAATATCAATAAGCAGAAAGTCGCGCAGTGGCTGAAGACCTTTCCGGGAGCGCTGAATGATACGGGTGATGTTCCGGTGATTAAGCGTGGGAGTGGGAAGGCCGTTTAAACTAAAGACTAACGAGTGCGGGCATATGAGCACATGCCCGCACTATGCCAAAAGTCACTCAATAATGATGTACTTGTTCTTTTACTGCCTTAACCAGTACAGCATGGAGTTCGCCAACGGTTAAATCGCGTATCACAGGTTCGGGTATGCCTCGTAGCCTGCGAATCAAACGGCAGATACCAAAGTAATCTATGCCCTCGGTGCTAAAAAGAAACTCGTTTTCAGCGAGGGAAAAAGTTTTCTCATAGCCATCTTCTTCAGTGACGAGCGTAACGCCAAACGCTTCCTCGCAGTCTTCTATCAGGGCATCGCCATCCATGCCGCAGATATCAAGGTCGGCTTCGATTAGGGTGTTCTCATCAATATGCTTGCGATGATGTCCAGAGGACTGACGCACAACCTCAATGACCTGCGAAAGAGTGGGTTGCATTATGTTGAATTCCTTTGGTACAGAAATGACGTAGACATTCATCAGTAGATCGAGTTAACGCCTGGGACTTATTATTGAAGGTACAAAGAAAATCAAAACAATCCACGCAAACATACCAATGATTTTTAACGGCCAGGGTTCGAATACATCAAAGCACACAATTGCGCCTATAACTAATAGTGGTCCTCCCAATAATTCCAGTATTCCATCTAAGATAGATAACTTATGAGGCAATACACGATTCAGTAAAACGGCCATGAAATGTGCGCATCCTAAAGTGATGATTATAGCTATAGCGCATTCTTTCCAGTTATCAGTGACGCCCACGCATATGAGGCATAACACAATTACAAAAACACAAAGTAACGTATTCAGCATGGAAATAATAAACTTACTCATAGCAGTTGCCGTGGCGTTTAAAATAAAAAGAGTCTATGAATATAGCGCTCTCAACAGAATGACAAACGACATTGGCTAATAATGCATTTAAGCATTTATTGCGCCTCGCTTATTTACGCAATAATCAAGTTAGCGGCTTCATGTCAATCCCCCGCACTCCACCGCTAAACCTAACTTAACTAAACACCGGCACCCCCAGCCCAACCTTCACCTCCCTCAACGTCGCCTGCGTCACCCCCTGCGCCCGCTCCGTCCCGCGCTTCAGCATCGTCATTAGCTCCCCCTTGTCCTGCATATACATCGCCCGCCGCTCCCGCATCGGTGCAATCAGCTCTTGCAGGCACCCCTCCAGCTCGTTCTTACACACCCGGTCACCCAGCCCGCCCGCCTGATAGTGCGCCTTCATCTCCGCCACTTTCTCCTTGTCCGGATGAAACGCGTCGAGGTACGTAAACACCACGTTCCCCTCAATCTGCCCCGGGTCGCTCACCTTAAGGTGGTTCGGGTCGGTGTACATCGCGCTCACCGCACGGTGAATGGTCTCTTCGCTGGCCGAAAGGTGCAGCGTGTTGCCCAGCGATTTCGACATCTTGGCGCTGCCGTCGATACCGGGCAGGCGGCTGGTATCGCTCAGCATCGCCTTGCAGTGGCGCAGCACCGGGGCGGGCAGCAGGCTATTCATCCTGTGGACGATCTCGTTGGTCTGCTCAATCATCGGTAGCTGGTCGTCGCCGACGGGCACGCACTCGGCCTTAAACGCGGTGATGTCCGCCGCCTGGCTGATGGGGTAGGCCATAAACCCGACCGGCAGCGAGCGGGCGAAGCCCTTCTGCGCAATCTCGTTTTTCACCGTCGGGTTACGCTCCACGC
This sequence comes from Enterobacter cloacae complex sp. P6RS, assembly GCF_014982245.1. Lineage (NCBI taxonomy): Bacteria > Pseudomonadati > Pseudomonadota > Gammaproteobacteria > Enterobacterales > Enterobacteriaceae > Enterobacter > Enterobacter cloacae complex sp. P6RS. The sequence continues at coordinate 116,735 of NZ_JADCLB010000013.1, read as the reverse complement.
GGGCGACGGTGACGATGTTCATATACAGCATCGTCAGCTCGGCGAGGGCGGGCAGGGCGGATTGCAGGCAGATCGTGGTCAGGTTCGGGTCGATGCCAGCAGCGAGGTAGTCGGCCAGCACTTCGGGGATGTTGTCGCGAATTTTTTGCGGGTTGCTGCCGTTGTCGGTCAGCCCCTGCAGGTCGGCAATCAGCACAAACTGGTTGTGCGTCTGCTGAAGCGCCACGCGCTGGCGCAGCGATCCGACGAAGTGGCCGAGGTGCAGCGGGCCGGTTGGGCGATCGCCGGTGAGGATGGTGGGTGCGTTCATAAAGACTCCTTAACGTTGTAATGCCGAAAGGGGTCTTAGAAAAGTGAAAGCCGCCTTTCGGCGGCTATCTGAAAATGGGGAAAACTACTCCGTGCCGCCTTTAAGAAGGCAGCCACCAGCGGTTTACGGTGAGGACGGCGTCGTTTATGTTCATCTCTTTACCGTACCACGTCCGGCGCGAAAAACAAAAGGGCACGTCATGCTGCAATCACTCAACCACCTGACCCTCGCGGTCAGCGACCTGCAAAAAAGCGTCACCTTCTGGCACGAACTGCTTGGTCTGACGCTGCACGCCCGCTGGAATACCGGGGCCTATCTCACCTGCGGCGATCTGTGGGTCTGCCTGTCGTACGACGAGGCGCGCCAGTACGTGCCGCCGCAGGAGAGCGACTATACCCACTACGCGTTTACCGTGGCGGAAGCGGATTTTGAACCGTTCTCGCAAAAGCTTGAGCAGGCGGGCGTCACCGTCTGGAAGCAGAACAAAAGCGAGGGGGCGTCGTTCTACTTTCTCGACCCGGACGGGCACAAGCTGGAGCTGCACGTGGGCAGCCTCGCCGCGCGGCTGGCGGCGTGTCGCGAGAAGCCCTACGCGGGCATGGTGTTTACCTCAAACGAGGCTTGAGGCACGCACCTTCAGCCTGCCCGCCAGCGTCACGTGCGTGGCGGCATCTTCCTCATTGCACAGGTACTCCACCGCCAGCCGTCCCAGTTCGCTGTAGGGCAGCTGGATACTGGTCAGCGGCGGGGTGAGCTGCTCGGAGATCTTCTGGTCGTCGTAACCCGCCAGCAGCATGTCCTGCGGGATGCGCACGCCGTTCACCGCCAGCGCCTGATAGCAGCCAATCGCCAGCCAGTCGCTGGCGCAGAAGATGGCGTCCGGGCGCTCGGTCAGTTCCAGCAAAGACGTGGTGGCGGTAAAGGACTCGCTGAACTGCCAGTTGGTCTGGCGCACCAGGCCGTCGTCGCACGCTAATCCGGCCTGCTGTAGCGCCGCCCGGTAGCCCGCCAGACGCTGGCGGGAGGCCTCCATCCAGCTCTCGCCGGTGATGTGGGCGATGCGCGTGGCCCCGCAGGCGATGAGGTGTTTAGTGACCTGGAAAGCGTTGGCGTAGTCGTCCGGAATAAACGACGGCAGCAGCGGCGAGCCGGGGTCGCGCTGGTTGAGCAGCACCAGCGGGATGCGGGTACAGTCGTGAAACGCCGTCATGTCCACCAGCGTGGTGACCGGAGAGGCGAGAATAATCCCGATGCAGTTGCGCTTCTCCAGCTGGCGGATAATGTTCAGCGCCAGCTCGATGTCGTCGCCGTAGTCGTAGACGGTGAGCAGGGTCTCGTTGCGCCACGCCGCTTCCCGCGCCTGGCTGATGGCGTCGATAAACGGGTCAAAGCTCTGCAGCGAGCTGACCAGCAGGGCGATCTCTTCCTGGTTGCGTGGGGCGTGAACGGCGGGGAGGCGGTCGTAACCGAGCTCGGTGGCGACGCTAATCACCCGCTGGCGGGTGTCGTCGCTGAGCTTGATGTTGCGGGACTGGTTAAGCACCAGCGATACCGTTGCCTGCGACACCCCTGCCGCCCGCGCAATATCGTTCATCGTCACTTTTGTTTTTCGCTTCATCCGTCCTCTCCCTTTCGCGACTTCGCATCATACCCTAACCGCACGCTTTAGCGCCGTCGATCACGTTTCTCATTCATCGAAGCGTGAACTTTGTGAGGGGCGTCGCTTTTCTAAACGCCGTGATTTGCGCATTTATCCCGCAACTAATATTTATTAGCTAAACATTATCAGTGAGAGGATGCGTAATGAAAGAGCAGTGGAGCAGGGAGCAGGTACAGGCGTGGTATGAGCAAAAAGGCTGGCTGTGCGGGTTTAACTATCTGCCGTCGACGGCGGTGAACTGGACCGATATCTGGCAGGCAGAGACCTTCGATGCCGCAACCATTGACCGCGAGCTGGGCTGGGCGGCGGAGGCGGGCTATAACACCCTGCGCATTAATCTGCCGTTTATCGTCTGGGAGCATGACCGCGACGGGCTGATGACGCGAATCGACCGCTTTTTGACGATTGCCGACGGTCACGGGTTTAGCACTATGCTGACCCTGATGGACGACTGCGGCTTCTCCGGGGACGAGCCGTACCTTGGCCCGCAAAAGCCGCCCGTGCCGGGCAAGCACAACAGCCAGGCGGCGGCGAGCCCCGGTCGCGATAAGGTGTGCGATCCCGACTGCTGGCCGCAGATTGAACGCTATATCCGCGACGTTGTTCGCCAGTTCCGCGACGATAAGCGCGTGCTACTGTGGGATCTCTATAACGAGCCGGGCAACCGCGGCATTTTCGCGACCGGCACGCAGGAGGTGCAGTACGACGCGAAGCTGGAGACCTGCGCCCACGCGCTGATGAAGCTGGCGTTCCAGTGGGTGCGTGAAGAAGACCCGACCCAGCCGCTCACCGTCTGCGCGTGGCGCGTCCCGCCGGAAGAGGAGGGCGAGACGTTCTTCCAGCACCCGCTGGACCAGACCGCGCTGGCGCTCTCGGACGTGGTGAGCTTCCACGCCTACACCCACACGGGGCGCATGACGGCGATGATTCAGCAGCTGCAAAAGCTCGGTCGCCCGCTGTTCTGCACCGAATGGCTGGCGCGCCACGTGGGCAGCACCATCGAAGAGCAGCTTCCGCTGATGTACATGGCGAAGGTCGCGCCGTATCAGTGGGGGCTGGTGCGCGGCAAAACCCAGACGTGGCTGCCGTGGCCGGTAGTGATGAAGGAGTCCACGGACTACTGTCGCCTCTGGTTCCACGACGTGTTTGAGGAGAACGGCATTCCGTTCTCACGCGCTGAAATTACGCTGATGCAGAAGCTGCGCAAAATCGCCCCGAATCCGCAGGGCTAATAATAACGACCCGGCGCGCTGTCGCCGGGCAAACAGGTACGCACTATGGCAACGACAATGAAAATACCGTCTCGCGAGTTGTGGTCTTATTTTGGCTATGGTTTAGGTCAGTGTTTTAGCTTTGGTTTAGTGGGTTCGTTTATTAACTATTTTTACACCGACGTGCTGGGGATCTCGGCGCTGGCGGCGAGCACCATCTTCCTGATTGCCCGCGCGTGGGACGCGGTTCACGATCCGCTGTTTGCCAGCATAATGGACACCATTAACAGCCGGTTCGGCAAATTTCGCCACTTTTTGCTGATCGCGCCGCTGCTGATTACCGGCGTCACGCTGCTGTCGTTTTATAAAATCGAAGCGGACATGACCACCAAAATCCTCTACGCCGGGGTGACGTATATCCTGTGGGGGACGCTGTACGCCATCTCCGATATCCCGTTCTGGTCGATGTCGTCGGTGATGACCAACGACTCCGCCCAGCGCACCCGCGCGGTGACGGCGGCAATGCTCGGGGTGAACGCCGGGATTGCCTGCGCCAATATCTTCTTCCCGAAGCTGGCGGCGTTCTTCGCCCAGTACAGCAACGATAAAGGCTACTTTATGGCGGCGCTGGTGATGATGCTGGTGGGCCTGCCGCTGATGCTCAACGGCTTTATGCAGATCAAAGAGCGCGTGCCGCCGAGCCCGGAAAAGGTGACCATCCGCGACACCTTCCACAACCTGCGCCAGAACAAGCCGCTGTTTATCGTCCTGCTGTCGTTCTTCTTTTGCGTGTTCCACAACGTGGCGGGCGGGCTGTATATCTACTTCTTTATCAACAACCTGGGCGACGGCAGCCTGCAGATGGCGATTGGCGTGATGGGCATTGTGGCGGCGGTGCTGTGCCTGGTCGCCCCGATGCTGACGCGCCGGATGCAGAAGCGGAAGCTGTTTATGATCCTCTGCGGGCTGGACGTGGCGGTGCGCGTGGTGATGTGGTTTGTCGGGTATCAACAGGTGACGATGCTGTTTATTCTCCTCGGCCTGAGCACGCTGTTCGTGATGATGACCAACATCCTCACCTCGTCGATGATTGCCGACACCATCGAGTACGCGGAGTACCACACTAACAAGCGCTGCGCGGCGATCACCTTCTCCGGGCAGACCTTTACCGGCAAGATGTCGGTGGCGGTGGGCGGCGGGCTTATTGGCGTGTTTCTGACGATGATCGGCTACGTGCCGCAGGCGCAAATCCAGAGCGAAGGCGTGCTGTCGGGGCTGTTCTTCGGGATTTGTTTGTTACCGGCGATTGGGTCGCTGATCCGCATGGGCTTTATGTCGCGCTTTACCTTTACCGAGGAGAAGCATGCGGAGGTTTGTCGGCTGCTGGCGGAGCGTCGGCATCATGTAGAAAATAGCCGTGCGGAGAATGAGCGGCTGGAGCGTCCGGCCCCGGCGAACTAAGAGAAATGGGCGCCTGTCATGCAGGCGTCCACTTCAGAACTTAATTCACGTCAGTTATCCCACAGCAATCACGCGCTAATTTCAATAATTGCTGAGTCATTGTGGCGGCATCTGCTGCTAAATCTAAGGTGGCAAAGTGGATTTTATGCCCCTGTACCTCAACGAATTCGTAGAGCATTACATCGACGGCTGGATGAAGTAATAATCCAGCTGAACGGAGAGATAATGGGTCTGTTCGGTTCTCCTGCGTTCGCAGATAGGTATAAATCTGGTAGATATAACCGCTGCGCAAGCTCTTATCGCGATACCAGCCTTTAGTCAGAATGTTATTGAATTTGGTGTCGATGATGACGCGCTGTGGAGGTTGCTTGTGCTCAAGAATAATGTCCGAGTTCATGGTTGGGAAAATACTTTCGCTCCCTGCACTTTGAGACGTTAATCCCCATTTCAACTCTTTTCCGGCAGCGACTGTCCAGTCTTTTTTGGGAAGATGGAAGTGATAGAAACCCGCCATACTTTTCTCGAAGAGCTTGCGCATCCAATAAGGGTCATCAGAAGGCGTTGGCAACAGTTTTTGCCCCGCAGTTTGGGTTGGTAGCCATAATTCAAATGCCAGCTTCGCGGCATCGACCATGGCTTTATCCGCCGCATCATGGCGGCCAAAACGTGTGATTGACGGCAGTTCACCTTTGCCGGGCATACCCCCCTCAATACCACGACGACGCAAATTGATTGCCATTGTGCGACATTGTGCAGCCAGCGTGCCGTTGCTGAGCAGCGGAACAAGGTGCTCTAACGCAGAGCGAACATAGCGATTTCGTGGTGTATCCAGCGTCATTTCCTGAAACTGGCAGGCTACCTGTGCCCGCTCATGCAATTGTCGACTAGTTGTGCGCAGAACATCAATGCGTCCCCTTACCCTGTTAAGCGTGGCGCGGCGAGTATGGTATCCCATACTTAAATGCCTTAACAGCCGCTGCTCCACTTCGTGAAGCAGGATCCTGGCCACCAGCGCCGGGATCTCCTCCGGGTTGTTTTCAGCGGCAACCATGCTGCGCCCGTGGTGGCGAAACAGACTGGAGGCGTACAGCATCAATAGCCAGATATTCCGCAAAGGAATACGCGATACAGCTGCCCGAGCCTGCGTATCGTCACGTTCAGCAAGATCGGTCATACGCTGAGAAGCTCCTTTCTGGAATCCTGGACTTTCTCCGGCGCATCAAACCAGTATTCGGCAAGTAAGGGGCAGATTTCGGTTTCGACAACTTGCTCGTACCAGGCCATCCCGTCGTCAATTTTCAACCCCGCAGGTGGGGTAACATAGCTATGCCCGATACAAAATTGAGGTCCCAGGGCCGCATCCCTGGACAATTTTTCGTTTAACGCGGTTAATTTGGATTCGATAAGGGCTAATGTTTCCAGGCTCACATTAAACCGTTGGTTAACCCATTTTTTCCACGCGTCGTTAAACTCGGGTTTTAGATCAATAAATGCAAAGCGGCGCCGTAATGCCAGGTCTAGCAGGGCAAGCGAGCGGTCAGCGATATTCATCGTCCCGATGATATACAGGTTTTCAGGAATGTAGGTTTTTTCATCCATATCAGATCGATATGAGAGCTCAAGCGCCTCATTCGGCGTACGTTTATCCGCCTCCATCAGCGTCAGCGTTTCGCCAAAAATTTGCGCAGGATTGCCCCGGTTAATCTCCTCAATAATGACCACGTACTTAGTTGTCGGATCGTTTACTGCTTTGTCTATTGCATGGAGAAAAGGCCCGTCTACCAGTGCTAAACGTCCTTCATTGTTAGGACGCCAGCCGCGAATAAAGTCTTCGTAGGAGAGGGTAGGGTGGAACTGCACCGCGCTGATGCGCTTAGAGGTTTCCTCACCCATCAGACAATACGCCAGACGGCGCGCAAGCCAGGTTTTACCGGTTCCCGGCGGGCCCTGAAGGATCAGGTTTTTTTTGGCCTGTAACCGCTGAAGGATGAACTGGATTTTTTCCTCTTCTAAAAAGCAGCCCTCATCGATCAAATTGCTTATCGTGTAAGGCTTGTGGGGGATTTCTGCGGGCACGTTCTCTTCAACCGTTTCCTCGGTGATGCTCTGCAATTCACCTTTATCGAAGTTGAGGTATTCATAATTGCCGGGGGTCTGAAACTCCAGTTCATCATCATCACGTAGTTTTTGCAGATAATATGAAATGGATGATTCAATAGTATTGTTATTGGGATAATCCGCCTTAATCTCATCCAGATAGGCCTCTTTTAACTCCCTCAAAGAGAAAAATGGGCTGTCTTTTCGTAGGCACAGCACCTTGATCTTATTGAGCAAATACGCTTTCCATGTCAGCCGCTCGACTTCATCATTTGACTGTTGCAAATCGATATTCCATGCCGCCAGAGAGAGTTCAGGGAAGGAGTGAACCGGATAGTTTGGCTGGGTAAAAGCCTTTTTGAGCGCCAGGGCTACGGTCTGATAGTTGTGTCCGCTACAGCGCCCTTTGGCACCTTTTTTAATGATTTTAATGTTCAGGACTTTCTGGATGTAGTACTGAGACTGGCTATCCAGCGTAGGGTAGAACCAGGGGCGTAGCCAGTACAATCCCATTGTCAGGTTCCAGCCCACATTGCGCACGTTAGATGCGGCGTCATAAGAAAAGAGGAAGTCAGCGGGATCGGCGTTTGGGGTGTCGGCGAATGAGATTGCCTGAGAAAACATTTCCCACAGCGTATCGATGTCTTCAGGCTTACGTGATTTCTCATAGCCAAAGAACCATGATTTCTGATTGTTAAGTAGCGGAATACCGTCGAACGATTCAGGAACCTTTTCGCGTACGCCTATCAGTTTTGCCAGGCTGGCTGCGATATTTCTTCGGTTGGTAACGGTAAGCGAGCGATTAAACAAGCCCATAGTGGTGAAAGGACAAATGTCTTTCAAAGGATGGGGGACGCCATTAGCGGGCTTGTCCTGCAGGTGTGACATACTACCAATCTCAGCAGCAATGCGGTGAATACCCGCCACCAACTCCTCTCTTCGATTTCGCCAGGTCAGTAGCTGAGAGGCAAAAGCCTGATAAAAGTCTGCCCATTCGAATCTGACGTCTTGCTCAACTGCGTCCATATGCTCTCCAGTAAAATTACAGGCTTCAGTAACCTGGCGAATGAATTTTACGGGATTGCAAGCCTGAGTGAATAACTACCTAAAACAGTGATCTATAAGGGCATGCCGGATCAACATGCCCCTGGACGACGTTACAGCGACTTCACAAACGCCAGCAGATCTTCGTTGAGCTGGTCCTGGTGGGTCAGCGCGAAGCCGTGCGGCGCGTTGTCGTACACCTTCAGCGTGGCGTTTTTAATCATCTCTGCCGCAAGCTTGCCGGTGCTTTCAAACGGCACGATCTGGTCGTTGCTGCCGTGGATCACCAGCGTCGGCACGTCGATTTTCGCCATATCCGGGCGGAAGTCGGTTTCGCCGAACGCGGTCACGCAGTCGATGGTGCCCTTCAGGGATGCCAGCAGGGCGATGTTCAGCGTCTGGGTCAGGGCACCGGCGGAAACGGTCTGCCCGGCGTTGGTGCCGTAGAACGGCGTCGCGAAGTCGCTGATGAACTGGGCGCGATCTTTACGCAGTCCGTCGCGAATGCCGTCGAACACGCTCTGATCCACACCCTGCGGGAAGGAGTCGGATTTACCAAAGATCGGCGTGACCGCGCCCAGCAGCGCCAGACCGGCCACGCGCGCGCTGCCGTAGTTGTTGATGTAGCGGGACACGTCGCCGCCGCCCATGGAGAAGCCCACCAGCGTCACGTCGCGCAGGTCCAGGGTGGTGATCAGGTCGTTAATGTCGGACGCAAAGGTGTCGTAGTCGTAGCCGTTCCACGGCTGATCCGAGCGGCCAAAGCCGCGACGGTCAAAGGCGATGGCGCGGAAGCCGCGCTCCGCCAGGTAGTTCAACTGGCTATCCCACATGTCGCCGTCCAGCGGCCAACCGTGGCTGAAGAGAACCGGTTTGCCCGCGCCGCAGTCTTTGTAGTAAATCTGCGTGCCGTCTTTTGCCTTAAACGTTGCCATAGTGTGTTCCTGTACAGGTGATGGTTATGGTTATACCGGCGCGACCAGATAGCGAATTGCCGGTGATGTTGTGCCCTGATGAAAAGCCAGAACGCGGCTCTGCAGCAGGAGGTCATTCATGGTGTGGCGCTCCTGCTGGCGCAGATGCTCAATCCACGAGCCCATCAGGAAGGTCTCAATAAACAGACCGGGGCGCTCAATATCTTCATATACCGCCCAGCTCATCGCGCCGGCACGGCGGCGCACCCGGCGCAACTCGTGTACCGCCTCCAGGAAGGCTTTCGCGTTCTGCGGGTCGATGATGTACTCGTGCGACACCAGTACCGGGCCGCGCTCGTTCGGCAACTCAATCTCCACGCCGTCCAGCGGTTGGCCGCTCAGGTCGAGGTTTAAATCAGGATCTTTCTCCAGCTTCCAGCGGAACACCGTGGCGCTTGCCAGCACCATCCCCAGCGTGGCGACAACCAGCGAGGTCGGGGTGCCAAACTGAGAGGCGATCTGCCCCCAGATGGCGCTGCCGGTGGTCATCGAGCCGAAGAACACCGTCAGGTAGACCGCCAGCGCGCGGGCCTTCACCCAGCGGGCGGCGCTGCGCTGCGCGCCGAGGTTGAGGGTGGAGAGCACCGCAATCCACGCAAAGCCGGTGAAGAACTCAAACAGGTTGAGCAGCCAGACGTGGCGCACGAACGCCAGCGCCAGCATGGTGAGGGCAAAAACCAGGCTCGCGGCCACCATCAGCCGATCGGCGTTCAGCCGCTGGCGCAGGCGCGGCAGCAGGATCGCCCCGGCAATCGCCCCCAGGCCGATGCACGCCAGCATCACGCCGTAGCCCGCCGGGCCTAAGCCCAGCTCGCGGCGCGCCACCAGCGGCAGCAGCGCCCAGCCCGCGCTGCCGAAAACGAAGAAGGCCACGGTGCGCACCAGCACGTTGCGCAGCACGGGCGCGGCGTGCACGTAGCGAATGCCGGAGCGCACCGCGGAGAAGAAGTGTTCCGGCGGCAGGCGCTGCACGGACGGGGCCGGACGCCAGCGCCACAGCACCCACGCTACGCCCACCACGGACAGCGCGTTCAGGGCAAACACCATCCACGGCCCGGCGAGCGAAAGCAGAAAACCGCCCAGCGCGGGGCCAATCGCCCGGCTGATGTTCACCCCGAGCGAGTTCAGCGCCACGGCGGCACCCAGCTCCGGCTTGCTCACCAGATCGGGCACCACGGCCTGGAACGGCGGCGAGCTCATCGCCGCGCCCACGCTCAGCAGAAACGTCGCCACCAGCAGCACGGCGGGGGTGACGTGTCCGGTGAAGGAGAGCACCGTCAGCCCGGCGGCGGCGATGAACACCCACAGCTGGGAGAAGAGCAGGTATTTACGTCGGTCGACGATGTCCGCCATCACCCCGGACGGCAGGGCGAAGAGGAACATCGGCAGGCTGCTCGCCGCCTGCACCAGCGCGATATCCAGCGGGTCGGCGCTGAGCGTCAGCATGCTCCAGTTGATGCCGACGTCGCTCATCCATGAGCCGACGTTAGAGACCACCGTGGCGATCCACAGCATGCGGAACACCGGCTGGCTCAGCGGCTGCCAGGGCGAAACCGCCCGCGCGGGCGTCGTCTCAACGTGTGCGTCGCGAACGTCGTTAACCTGGGTCATGCGAACCTCTCCGCTGCCTTACGCTGCAGCCGCCACTGGCCCGGCCCGGTGAGGGCAAGGGTGGTGAAGATAATCAGCAGCAGCCAGCCAAACTGCCCTTCGGCAATCGACCAGTCCGGGTGTACCGCCAGCATCGCCACCAGCAGCACGGCGATAATCGGCAGGCACGCCAGGCGGGTGTAGACGCCCGCAATGATCAACAGCGGGCAGATGACCTCGGCGACGATCGCCGGGATCAGGCTCGCGTAAGGCCCGAAGCCGAACGGATCTTCAATGCGCGTCAGCTCTTCGCTGAAGTGCAGCACCTTCGGCAGGCCGTGCACGTAGAGCAGCAGCAGGCTGCCGGAGAGGCGCAGGAAGAACAGCCCCAGGTCTACCCGGGGCGGCGTAGTAGTGTTTTTCATCAGAATGCAAAGCAGCTGCAGCCCAGCGCCCCCCAGAAAGCGTTATCGTCGGATACCGGCATCGCTGACGTGCGGGCAAAATCGTGCTGGTGGCTGTGAACCCCGCACGGGCCGCTGCAGTGGTGAGCCACACTCAAGCCGACGCGTGCGGCCTGCGGCGGCGCGCTGCGGTAGTGGCCCGGCACCTTCACCACCGGGGACCACTCGGGCAGAACCGGAATGGCCGGTGGCGCGAGCGGGCCAAAGCTGCCTGCGGCGTAAACGATATCGCCATTCACCACCGTCAGGACGGACTCGATGCCCTTGATCTCCTCTTCCGGCACGCGGAAGTAGTCTTTGCTGAGCACCGCCAGGTCGGCGAGCTGGCCGACCTTGATCTGCCCCTTCTGGTTCTGCTCGCTGGAGAACCACGCGCTGCCCTTGGTCCAGAGCATCAGGGCGGTATCGCGGTCCAGACGGGCGCTGTGGTCGTACATCTGCATCCCGCCGACGGTGCGGCCGGAGACCAGCCAGTAGAGCGCGGTCCACGGGTTGTAGCTCGCCACGCGGGTGGCGTCCGTCCCTAAGCCCACCGGCACGCCGGTCTCGAGCATTTTTGCCACCGGCGGCGTGTGGCGGGTAGCTTCGATGCCATAGCGCTCGGCAAAGTACTCCCCCTGGAAGGCCATGCGGTGCTGGACGGCAATGCCGCCGCCCAGCGCTTTGATGCGGTCGATGTTGGCCTGGGTAACGGTTTCCGCATGGTCGAAGAACCAGTGCAGGCCGTTGAACGGAATGTCGCGGTTAACTTTTTCGAACACGTCCAGCATGCGGCTGATGGATTCGTTGTAGGTGGCGTGCAGGCGGAACGGCCAGCGGTGCTCCACCAGATGGCGCACCACGCGCTCCAGCTCGTCCTCCATGCCCGGCGCGAGGTCCGGGCGCGGCTCGAGGAAGTCTTCAAAATCGGCGGCGGAGAAGACCAGCATCTCGCCCGCGCCGTTGTGGCGGAAGAAGTCGCTGCCCTGGCCCGGCGTGAGCATGTCGGTCCATTTTTCAAAGTCTTCCAGCTCGTGGCCCGGACGCTGGGTAAACAGGTTATAAGCGATGCGGATGGTCATCTGCTTTTTCTCGTGCAGCTCGGCAATCACCTCGTAATCTTCCGGGTAGTTCTGGAAGCCGCCGCCCGCGTCGATGGCGCTGGTCAGCCCCAGACGGTTCAGCTCGCGCATAAACTGGCGCGTGGAGTTGACCTGCTGCTCCAGCGGCAGCTTCGGCCCTTTCGCCAGCGTGGCGTAGAGGATCATGGCGTTCGGACGGGCGATCAGCATCCCGGTCGGGTTGCCGTTGGCGTCGCGCTGGATCTCGCCGCCCGGCGGGTTCGGCGTCTCTTTGGTGTAGCCGACCACCTTCAGCGCGGCGCGGTTGAGCAGAGCGCGGTCGTACAGGTGCAGAATGAAGACCGGGGTGTCCGGCGCGGCGTCGTTAATCTCATCCAGCGTCGGCATGCGGCGCTCGGCAAACTGGAACTCGCTCCAGCCGCCCACCACGCGCACCCACTGGGGCGACGGCGTGCGCAGGGCCTGCTCTTTCAGCATCCGCAGGGCATCGGCCAGCGACGGCACGCCTTCCCAGCGCAGCTCGAGGTTGTAGTTCAGCCCGCCGCGGATCAGGTGCAGGTGCGAGTCGTTCAGGCCGGGGATGGCGGTGTGGCCTTTCAAATCCACCACCTTAGTGCCGTCGCAGTGGTGCTGCATCACCTCGGCGACGGTACCCACTTCCAGAAATTTTCCATCGCGCACGGCAACGGCTTCCGCGACAGGATTCTCGCGATCGACGGTGTGAAACTGGCCGTTAACCAGAATAAGATCGGCTTTACCGAGGGTAACCATAACTGCTCCTGACTGAGAGGGGGAATGGTCAGGATTATGGGAACCGGTTTCGGCAAAGATCCAGTTATACAATAGGATAGGTATACCAAAGTATAACTATACCTAAGGTTAACTATACGAAGAGATAATTACGCGCGGCGACGGAAAATCGCAGGATGAGGGTGACTTTATCGTCGCGGCGCTCGCGGCGATTTCTACCCTTAACCACTGGAAAATGCTATGACCTCTTCAAAGCTCGAAGTGTTAACCCCTGCGAACTGTCAGATCATCTTTATCGATCACCAGCCACAGATGGCGTTTGGCGTGCAGTCTATTGACCGCCAGGTGCTGAAAAACAACACCGTGGCGCTGGCAAAAGCGGCCAAAGTGTTCAACATCCCGACCATCATCACCACCGTAGAGACCGAAAGCTTCTCCGGCAATACCTATCCGGAGCTGCTGGACGTGTTCCCGGGCCAGGACATTCTGGAGCGTACCTCCATGAACTCCTGGGACGACCAGAAGGTGCGCGACGCGCTGAAGGCTAACGGCAAGAAGAAGGTGGTGGTTGCCGGCCTGTGGACCGAAGTGTGCAACAACAGCTTTGCCCTGTGCGCGATGCTGGAAGGCGACTACGAAATTTATATGGTGGCGGACGCGTCCGGCGGCACCTCCAAAGAAGCCCACGACTTCGCGATGCAGCGCATGATCCAGGCAGGCGTGATCCCGGTGACCTGGCAGCAGGTGATGCTGGAGTGGCAGCGCGACTGGGCGCGTAAAGAGACTTACACCGCGGTGATGGATATCGTGCGCGAACACTCCGGCGCGTACGGCATGGGCGTGGATTACGCCTACACCATGGTGCACAAAGCACCGTCTCGCCAGAAGAGCGAGCACCGCACCTTAGCGCCGGTCCCGGCTCGCTAAGTTCCGCTGGCGGGCTGGTCCCTCATCCGGCTCGCCGCTGCCTCTTTCTCTGGAGTTCACAATGAGTACTGGGCTGATATCCCTTGCCGCAGGCGTGTTGATTGGCCTGATGTATGCCGTGCTGAAGGTGCGCTCCCCTGCGCCGCCCGCGCTGGCGCTGATTGGCCTGCTGGGGATGCTGGCGGGTGAACAGGCGACGCGCCATCTGTTATCCCGCGACGGCGCGCCGCCTCCTCAGGTAACGGTTCCACAGGTGAAATCGCAGACGGGAGCAACGTCATGAGAGCATGGATAATTTCGCTGGTGTGCGGCGTGGTTGCTGGGGTAATTTACGCCCTGCTCGACGTTCATTCCCCGGCACCGCCGGTTGTCGCCCTGCTTGGCCTGTTTGGCATGCTGGTGGGTGAACAGCTCATCCCGGTGAGACGGCGTTTACTGAGTCGCGAACCGTTTACCCTCGCCTGGTTTCGTCACGAATGCGTGCCGAAAATCAGCGGCACGGCGCCCCCTGCGCCCGCGAAGGACGATCGCGACGTTTAATGATTTTTTTGAGGAAAGACAGCATGACGCTGCCGTGGTGCATTGCCATCATTGATGACGAACGTTCCGTCCGCAGCGGGCTGAGTAATCTCCTGGAGTCGGAAGGGTATGCCGCCGATACGTTTGATTCGGCAGAGGTATTTCTGAGCCATCCGCTCGCCCTGTCCGGCGCGGCGCTGGTGATCGCCGATATCAAGCTGCGGGGCATGAGCGGTCTGGAGCTGTTTGAAAAGCTGCGGCTGCTGGCCGTTCCCCCGCCTCCCGTGATCTTTATCTCCGGTCATGCTGATGAAAATATGCAGCGGTACGCTCTTAGCCTGGGCGCCGCTGCATTTTTGCGTAAACCCATTAACATCGATATTCTGCTGGATCATATACAGCGGGAGCTGGCCCGCCGACGATAAGGATCGCGGATGAACGAACACGAGCAGCCTGCATTCTGGCCCGCCCAGGGGAATCTTCACCAGGGGCGGGTTTTTGTCCTTAAAGAGGATGTGATTTTTACCGTGCTGGCGCAGGAGGGCGGTATCGCCTGGATGCACGCGCGCCATCCCCATTCAGGCGGCTCGTTCATCATTGCCACAGCGGTGAGCGACGAAGAGGAAGAACGGGCCACGCGGCTGCTGAAAAACGAATTTGCGCTGCGTGACGTGCTGCAGGACAGCTGGGCCATCCGCGCCGTTGCCTCCACCCAGTACCGGGGACGATTCGCGCTGGTGTATGCGCCGTTTGCGTTTGAGCTGCTGGCGCGGCGCGCGGGCAGGGCGATCTCGGGGATCTCGCGCTTTATTGAGATGGCGATCCAGATCTGCGTTCCCCTGCGCCAGATGCACCTGCAAAACCTGATCCACGGCGATATCAAGCCCGGCGCGATTTTTGTTCATCACGATGGCACCTGCCGTCTGGGCAGCTTTGGCCTCTCCTGTAGCCTCTCCGGTGCCTTCTCCCAGACCCGGCTTGCCGTTTCAGGCGGTACGCCCGCGTATATGTCGCCGGAGCACACCACCCGCACCCGGCGTCCCGTTGACGGCCGCAGCGATCTCTACAGCCTCGGCATGGTGCTGTATGAACTCCTGACCGGACGCCTGCCGTTTGAGTTGGGGGAGGACGATCAAACCAACTGGGCGCACTACCATATTGCCTCGGAGCCGCTGGCCCCGGACGAGATTCGCCCGGACGTGCCGGGGATGCTGTCGACCATCATCCTCAAGCTGCTGGAAAAGCACCCCGATAACCGCTACCAGACGGTCGACGGGCTGATTGCCGACCTCCGCCGCTGCCAGGCGACGCTGACCTGTGAGGGCGAGATCGTCGCCTTTACGCCCGGCCAGCAGGACCGCACTCCCGCGATCCATCTGGCGGACTCCCTGTTCGCGACGCATCCGCAGGCGAATGACGTCATTGCCGCGTTTGAGCGGGTGGGGCAGAACCTGGTGCCGGAGCTGGTGACGATCGGCGGGCCGTCGGGGATTGGCAAATCGTCCATCATCGCGACGGCGCTCAAAACGCTGCAGCAGCGTCAGGTATTGCTGGCGGTGGGGAAAGTCGATCAGTTCTCGCCGTCTTTGCCCTACGGCGTATTAAGCTCCGCGTTCCGCACCCTGACGCTGCACCTGCTGGGGCTGCCCGCGGGAGATGTGGCGAAGTGGAAAATCCGCCTGTCCCGCGCCCTGGAGGGATACGAAGCGCTGGCCGTCAGCCTGGTGCCCGAGCTGGGGCTGCTCCTTGAGAGCAAGCCGCGCTACTCGGCGGATACCTTTTCCATTGATGCCCGGGCGCGCTTCAGCCATATGGTGCTGGCGCTGGTTAAAACCTTTGCTTCTCAGGGCTGCCCGCTGGTGCTGGTGCTCGACGATCTCCAGTGGAGCGACGCGGCCAGCCTGCATACGCTGAAACATCTGCTGGTGACCTGCGGCGCTATCCCGCTGCTGCTGGTGGTCGCCCACCGCGATATCGGTTCGTTGTCTGAACCAACGCTGCAACAGCAGCTGGCGAGCCTGCCGGAGGCGGCGCAAAACGCGACTGAAATTGTCCCGCAGGCGCTGTCCGTGAGGGCGGTGGCGCGCTGGCTGGCGACGATATTTCGTGCCCGCAGCGCGGCGACGACCGACCTCGCCACGCTGATCCACGAGAAAACCGGGGGCAACCCGCTCTTTGTGCACGAGTTTTTCCGCCGCATCGTGGATGACGGGCTGGTGGTGCACAACAAATATCAGGATAAGTGGCACTACGATCTGCAGGCGATCCGCGCCCGGCACTACACCGAAAACGTCGTTACCCTGGTGCTGGAGCAGCTCGAAGAGCTGCCCGACGAGACGCGCCGCCTGCTGGGCAGCCTCGCCTGCCTCGGCGGCACGGGCGAGATGGAGATGATCTGCCGGGTGGTCAGCATGTCGATGGCGGAAATGCGCTATGCGCTGCATCCGGCGGTGATGGCCCAGCTCATTGTGCTGACGGAAAAAGAGTACGCCTTCACCCACGACCGGGTGCAGGAGGCGGCCTTTGCGATGCTGGATCAGCATGAGAAAAGCCATCTTCACCTGACCACCGCCAGCCTGCTGGCCGACGCCGCGCGTCAGGCGGCGGGGAACGAGCTGCTGTTCCGCGCCGTTCACCACGTCACGGCCGCGCTGGACAGCATCCAGCCCGCGCCGCAGCGCCAGATGTTCCGCGAGCTGAGCCTGCTGGCCGCACGACGGGCAAAGCGTTCGGGGGATTATCCATCGGCGCTCAGCTATATCCAGACCGCCAGAGCGCTGGGCAACGCCGGGACGGTGTCAGACTTTATGCTTGATATCGAAGAGGCGGGCTGCGAGTTTGCTCTGGGGCACCTGGAGCGCACCCGCGAGCTGTGTGACGCCATCCTCGGCTGCCCCGGCGGGCTGACCGAAAAGGCGCTGGCGGCCAACCTGCTGGTGGAAGTGTACATTCGCCAGTCGGACAGCCGTCTGGCGCTGGAGGCGGCGCTCTGCTGGCTGGGGATTTTTGGTATTCAGATTGGCCGCCACCCGGAAGATGCCGACTGCGACGAGGCCTGGGAACGCTTCTGCAACCGCACGGCCGACGCGCCGCAAAGCCTTTTTGCCCAGCTGTCGCGAATGGATAACCCGGAAACCGAAGCGGTGATGAACCTGCTCTACAGCGCCAGCATTTGCGCCAGCTTCATCTGCCCACGCCTGCATTTTTTGCTGCTCTGCCGCATGATGCACCTGACCCTCGACCACGGCATCACTGGTGCCTCCACCACGGCGATGGCCTGGTTTGGCGTGCTGATTGGCCAGCGCTACGCCGAGTACCGCCTCGGGTTCCAGTACGGCACCCTGGCCCGCGAGCTGGTGAACCGCCACGGCTACGACGCGTTCGAAGCCAAAACCCTGCTGCCCCTCGACCAGCTCAGCGTCTGGACCCAGCCGCTGTCATTCACCATCGAGTGCGCAAAAGCCTGCTTCACCGCCGCCGTTACCCACGGTGATATGACGGTGGCCTGCTTTGCCGCCTGCCATCAGGTCATTAACTTCCTCTCACGGGGCGATCACCTGGACGGGGTGCTGACCAGCATCGATCGCGGCCTGGCGTTTGTACGTAAAACCCACTTCCAGGATGTGGAGACCATATTGATGCTCCAGCGCACCTTCGTGGAGTTTTTGCGCACGCCGACGATCGGCACCTGGACCGCGTCGCAGGCGCTGCCCGAGGCGCTGCTTCCCGCGTCGCCGGAGCAGGCCCCGGAGCAGACCTCCACCATGCTGTTCTGGTACTGGCTCTACCGTGGCATGGCGCACTTTACCTGCGGCGAGTATACCGACGCGCAGGCGGATCTTGAGATGGCGGGCTGGTACGCGTGGTCTGCGCCGGGCCATATCCATCTGCTGGATTACCATCTCTACAGCGCGCTGGCGCTCTCACGTCAGCTGACGCCGGAGACGTTTTCGGCGAATCACCGCCGCAGCATTCACGCACACTACGACAAAATCGCCCTCTGGGCGCGCATTAATCCCGGCACGTTCGCGGATAAAGAGGCGCTGATCTACGCCGAAATTGTCCGTCTGGACGGGATGAACAGCATTGCGCTTGAGCAGTATGAGAAGGCGGTCCGGCTCTCCCGCGAGGGTGGCTTTAACCCGATTAACGCCCTGGCCCACGAGCTGGCGGGCCGCTTTGCGCTGGCCTGCGGCTACCCGACCGCATCAGACGCGCACTTCCGCGGCTCGATTGCCGCCTGGGGCCGCGCGGGCGCGCAGGCCAAGGTGCGCCAGCTGGAGCAGGATTTCCCGCACCTGCTGGCCTCCGGGCAGGCCAGCGCCTACGACACGGTGGCGTTTGCTCAGAACGAGACGATCCGCGATCTGCAGAGCGTGATCAAGGCTTCCCGCGCGCTGTCGGAAGAGATCAATCTTGAGCGCCTGATTGAAAACCTGATGACCATCCTGCTCGAACGCGCCGGGGCGCAGCGCGGCCTGCTGCTTCGCGTGAGCGATAACCTGATCCCGGAGATCGAGGCCAGCGCCTGGACCAGCACCGACGGCGTGCGGGTGCGGATCCTGAAAGACGTGCCGATGGCGACCGACATGCCGCTGTCGGTGCTGGCTGCGGTGATCCGCACCGGGCAGGAGATCCGCACCGGCAAGCCGGAGGAGTTTCATCCCTTCAGCCAGGACCCTTATCTGGTGACCTCGGGGGCGGCGGTGATGTGCGTCCCGATGTTCAAACAGGCGCGGCTGGTGGGCGTGCTCTACCTGGAAAACCGCCTGATGCCGGAGGTCTTCACCGCCGAGCACTCGCGCGTGGTCAGCCTGCTGGGCGCGCAGGCAGCGGTATCCCTGGAGACGGCGCGGCTCTACGCCGAGCTGCTGGCGGAGAACATTCAGCGCCGCCGGGTGGAAAAAGAGCTGCGCGCCAGCCAGACCTCGCTGATGCTGGGCGAGCAGATCAGCCACACCGGCAGCTGGCGCTGGGAGCTGGAGCAGGATCTGATGTTTGTCTCGGAAGAGTACGCCCGCATTCTCGGCCTGCCCGACCAGCAAAAGATGATCTCCATGGCGGAGTTTTTAACCTTCGTCCACGAGGACGATTACGCCCGCATCAGCGCCATCGTCACCCAGAGCGTGCGCGACGGGCTCTCCATGCGTGCGGAGTTTCGTATTAAGCGCACCGACGGCTCAACGCGCTACATCCTCGGAATTGGCGATCCGGTGGGGGTGGGCAGCGAGGTGAACGAGTACTACGGCATCATTACCGATATCACCAGCCAGCGCGCCGCGGAAGATGCCATGCGGGTAGCGCAGGCGGATCTGGCGCGCGTTTCCCGCGCCACCACCGTCGGGCAGCTTACCTCCTCCATCGCCCACGAGATCAACCAGCCGCTGATGTCCATCGTCTCGAATGCCGGGGCGAGCCTGCGCTGGCTCAGCCGCGAGCCCGCCCGCCTGGATAAAGTGCGCGAAGGGCTGGAGGAGATCGCCGCGGAAGGCGCGCGTGCGGGGGAGATCATTCGCAGCATCCAGTCCCTGACGCGCAAGCAGGATCCCACCTTCTCGCGCATCGATATGCACTACCTGATCCACCATATCATCACGCTTTCGCGCAGCGAGCTGGAGCAGAGACACATTAGCGTTGATTATCTGTTGAACGCCAGCGACAGCTTTATCACCGGGGACAGCGTGCAGATCCAGCAGGTGCTGCTGAATCTGGTGATGAATGCGGTAGAAGCGATGGCCGAGGTGAGGGATCGCGCCAGCACCATCATCCTCAGCACCGCCAACGCGGACGGGAAAGTGATCGTTGAGATCGCCGATACCGGGAGCGGCATTGAGCCCGAACGGCTGGAGCAGATTTTTGACTCGTTCTACTCCACCAAGCCGCAGGGGATGGGGATGGGGCTGACCATCAGCGCCAGCATCATCGAGCGCCACTGCGGAAAGCTGAGCGCGCGCCGCCGGGAGCCGCACGGCACGGTGTTTACTTTCGCGCTGCCGCTGGCCGCGCAGGAAGGGTAAACGTTACTCCGCGGGCTGGCTTTTGGTCAGGCGCTCAACGGCCCTGACCAGCTCGGCCACGGAGCGCACCTGCATTTTCTCCATCACGCGGCGGCGGTGCACCTTCACCGTGATCTCGCTGACGCCCAGCTCGGCGGCAATCTGCTTGTTGAGCTTGCCGGTGATGGCAAGCTCAAGCACCTCGTGCTCGCGCGGCGTGAGGGACAGATGGCGCTGCTTCAGGGCGTAGTGCTCTTTATTGCGCTCGGCGTTGTTTTCCGCCAACTGCAGCGCGGACTCAATGGCGTCGATCAGCGCGGCGGATTCAACGGGCTTGGTGAGAAATTCGTACGCGCCGCCTTTTATGGCGCGCACCGACATCGGGATAGTGCCGTGGCCGGTGAGAAAAATAATCGGGATCTCGCGCCCGCTGTCTTTGAGCGCGTCCGCCACCTCGAAGCCAGAGATGGCGGGCATCTGCATGTCGAGGATCACGCACGACGGCAGATCCTCAAACCGGTGTTGAAGAAACATTTCTGCTGATGAAAAGCCGATGGCGTTTAAGTCTGCCGATTCCAGCAGCCCGATTACGGACTGCCTGACCGCGTCATCGTCATCAACCACATACACAATGTGTTCCATTCACCGCCCCGGTGCTGATTTAAATGTCGAGGATGCAAACAGTCCCAACGGTGGCATAAGAGACTGTTTATGCTGACTTTCATCTTAACACATTAAATATCATTATCATTTAACAATATGATAACCATATGAAGTATAGCGAGCCGGGGCGGGGGCGGTGAAGGAACGAAACGCGTGCAACATGGGCAATGTGCATAAGCTCCCTCGTGATTTGCCGGTGAGGACTTTGATCGGTAAAACAGGCTACACTCTGGTTTTGAGCGCTAAATGCTGAGGACATAACAATGCACTACACACTGAAAGAAAGCGACAAAGCGGAAGGGTCAAACGGCGCGGGCGCTCTGCAGCAAAAACTGCTGGAGTCCCGTTCGATTGTCATCTCCGGCGAGATCAACCAGGAGCTGGCGCAGAAGGTCATTACCCAGATGATCCTGCTGCAAAGCGTCAGCAACGATCCGATCAAGCTGTACATCAACAGCCAGGGCGGCCACGTGGAAGCGGGTGACACCATTCACGACTTCATCAAGTTCATCCGCCCGGAAGTGCATGTCATCGGCACCGGCTGGGTGGCAAGCGCCGGGATCACCATCTTCCTGGCAGCGAAAAAAGAGCACCGCTACTCGCTGCCGAATACCCGCTTTATGATCCACCAGCCGCTGGGCGGCGTGCGCGGTCAGGCGACGGATATTGAGATCGAAGCGCGCGAGATCATCCGCATGCTGGATCGCGTCAACAAGCTGATCGCTGACGCCACCGGCCAGCCGCTGGAAAAAGTGAAAAAAGACACCGACCGCAACTACTGGATGTCTCCGGCAGAAGCGCTGGACTACGGCATCGTGGGCAAACTGATTACCCATTACGACGAGCTGAATCTGGATTAAGTTTTACCGCCGTGTACGTGTCGGGTAGCGGCTTCGCCTTACCCGACCTACGCGCGCTCGTTTGACCCATGACAAGTTCCCCCTCTGCCTTCTTGCCTATAATCGCGCCTGTTTCCCCTCTCACTGGTGCTACCCATGGCGTATCAATTGAACCTGAACTGGCCGGAATTTCTTGAAAAATACTGGCAAAAACAACCCGTAGTGCTGAAAAATGCCTTCCCGAATTTTGTCGACCCGATTACCCCAGACGAGCTGGCAGGCCTGGCGATGGAGCCGGAAGTCGATAGCCGTCTGGTGAGCCACGTAAACGGCAAATGGCAGGCCAGCAATGGTCCGTTTGAGCACTTTGACGGTCTGGGCGAAACCGGCTGGTCGCTGCTGGCGCAGGCGGTGAACCACTGGCATATGCCCGCCGCGGAGCTGGTGCGTCCGTTCCGCGTCCTGCCGGACTGGCGTCTGGACGATCTGATGATCTCCTTCTCCGTGCCGGGCGGCGGCGTGGGTCCGCATATCGATCAGTACGACGTGTTTATCATTCAGGGGATGGGCAGCCGCCGCTGGCGCGTGGGCGACAAGCTGCCGATGCGTCAGTTCTGCCCGCATCCGGCGCTGCTGCACGTGGATCCGTTTGAGCCGATCATCGACGAAGATCTGGACCCGGGCGATATTCTCTACATTCCGCTTGGATTCCCGCATGACGGCTTCACCCATGAAACCGCGCTCAACTACTCCGTCGGCTTCCGCGGGCCGAACGGCCGCGATCTGATCAGCAGCTTTGCCGACTACGCGCTGGAAAACGATCTGGGCGGCGAGCACTACAGCGATCCGGATCTGACCTGCCGCGAACACCCGGGCCGCGTGGAGCAGTACGAGCTCGATCGCATTCGTCAGATGATGATCGACATGATCGGCAAGCCCGATGATTTCACAAAATGGTTCGGCAGCTTTGTCTCCACGCCGCGCCACGAGCTGGATATCGCCGCCGCCGAGCCGCCGTATTCAGCGGAAGAGGTGCTGGACGCGCTGCAGGGCGGCGAAACGCTGTCGCGCCTGAGCGGCCTGCGCGTGCTGAACGTTAACGGCAGCTTCTTCATCAACAGCGAACAGCTGGAGACGGCGGATGTGAACGGGGCAGACGCGCTGTGCCGCTACACCGAACTCGGCCAGGCCGAGCTGGGTGACGCACTGAATAATCCGGCGTTTGTTGACGAACTCACCGGGCTGATTAACCAGGGGTACTGGTACTTCGACGAGTAACAGGAGGCGGCGTTTAGTCAGCCTAAACGCCGCTACGTTTAAACCAGCATATTACATGCCTTCCAGTAGTTCAAAAGCCGCTCGTCGTCGCGCTCTTTTTCCGCTTTGATTTTCATCGCCTGGGCGAGATTCTCTCGCGATACCTCATGGCCTTTTTGCACGATGTCCAGGACCGCTTCACCAAGAGCCAGCGAAATTTCTGCCCGATTATTGTTGCGAATCGTCATAAATACCTCCTCGTTGGTTGCGATAATTTAATTATGAACGGGAAATAATCAGTCGGTAATAATTCATCTTATTCTTACTTTTTCAATTCGGCGTTAAATAGACATCATATTCCATTCTGTCAATGATGTTTCAAAATGCTAATAAGCCTTTTAAGCCTGAATTTATGCGCTACAGTTATTTTCGTGCAACAGGCAAATAACCGAAACAGGAGAATGATTATGGTAGATAAAAGCGCAATTAAGGATCACACTCAGGTTGTCGCCAGCTGCGGAACGCACGTCGGGGTTGTGGACCATTTAGACGGCGAGCGTATCAAGCTTGCGAAGAGTGACCCTGAATCAGGCGGCAAGCACCACTTTATTCCTCTCGGCTGGGTCGATAAGGTCGAAGATAATAAAGTTGTCCTGACCAAAAACCATAAAGAGGTTTTTGCTGAGTGGCAGGAAGCATAAATATATTTCTCGTAAAGGAATATATATCTTCGCTCCGGCTTAGTCCGGAGCGTAATAGTGTCTGCGCCCGGTGATTGCTGATATGGCAAAGGGATGGTACTGTTTTGCCTGCCCTTTTACTGATGCAGGCCCCGAATTATGCTCCAGAGTGAAAATAGATCAGCGAAACGCATATTTTTTGTTGAGGATTTTCAGGTATTCGGTGAGCGCTACGGCATCGACTACCGTTTCCCGCTGTTAAAAGGGGAGCAGATCAGCGGCAGCCCGGTGTTGCAGGGGAATGTGGAAGAGATGACGCTCTCGTCCGGCATTTCGCTGACTCACTCCGACGTGCATGTATTACAACCCTACGAAACCACATCTCGCCACAGCAGCCCGCTCTATATGCTGGTAGTCCTGGAAGGGTGCGTTACGATCGCGCTCAATGGCATCGACTATCAGGTGCGTCCCGGCATGGCGTTCAGCGCCCGTCTGAGTGAGGAACAAGTGATGAGTGCGCGTCACGACGCCGACAGCGCGCTGAAAACGCTCTCGTTTGGCGTGTACCCGCATGAAGCCGGGCGTGAAGCCCTGCTTGAGTCGCTGCTGCTGGAATGGCAAAACCTGAATACACCCACGTTTGTCTGGCACGTTCCCGAGTTTGTTATGTCAGGCATTCAGCATGCGCAGCAGCAGAGGGGAAGCGTGCTCGCGCGTAAGCTATTGCTGGAGGGGCTGATGTACCAGCTGCTCGGCCACGGCCTGAATCAGCGCCAGCAGCCCTGCCCGAGCCGCCCTGAGCATACGCGCCTGGAACGCGTAAGGAGCATGCTGGAACAGTCTCCTGAACGGGATCATACTCTCGCGCAGCTGGCAGCCCTGGCTGCAATGAGCCCAAGCAGCCTGCGCAGCAAGTTCCGTCAGCGCTACGGCTGCACCCTCTTCGATTATCTTCGCGACTGTCGCCTTGCGCTGGCGCGCCGCTATCTGCTGGAAGGCCACAGCGTGCAGCAGGCGGCATGGATGTGCGGGTATCAGCATGCCACCAACTTCGCCACCGCGTTTCGTCGTCATTACGGGATTTCTCCGGGCGACGTGCGCAAACTCCGCTAACGTAATTTCGCCCATCGCGCGAACGCATCCCGTGCGGTTTAGCATCGCGCATACGTAACCTGGCGGCGCGCATAGCCGTTTGCACTCTCAAAAAGGTAATAATTCTTATTAACAATAAGAAATATCTCTGGAGAGGGTTATGTTTGCTAAATCGCGTCTGGCACTGCTGGTGGGATGGGTTACCGGTAGCGTCGCTTTTCCTTTACTGGCGCAGGATGCACAAAAAACTGACACCGTGGTGGTGACCTCGCAGATGCAGTCTGCGGCCACCAAGCTTGAAACGCCGGATATTGAAACTCCGCAGTCGGTCTCTATCGTCACGCGCGAGCAGTTCGAAGAGCAGGGCGCAACCAGCGTGCGTCAGGCCGTGAGCTACACGCCGGGGGTCTACAGCAACCAGATTGGGGCGTCTAACCGCTTTGACTACATGGTGCTGCGCGGCTTCTCTGACGGCAGCCTCGACAACGTCTACCTGGACGGCCTGAAGATGATGGGCGACACCAACTCCCACAGCTCGCTAGTGGTTGATCCGTGGTTCCTGGACAGTATCGAAGTCGTGCGCGGTCCGGCCTCCGTGCTCTATGGCCGTTCATCGCCGGGCGGGATTGTGGCGCTTACCTCCCGTAAGCCGTCGTTCGATCCGGGCGGGGAGATCAAGCTCTTCGCCGGGAACAATAGCCAGCGTGGGGCGATGTTCGACGTCACCGGCCCGGTTGATGATAATGACCGCGTGGCGGTGCGCCTCAGCGGGATGACCCGCTATGCCGATTCCCAGTTCGATCCGCTGAAGGAAGAGCGTTACGCGCTGATGCCGAGCCTGACCTGGCGTATCACCGATAACACCCGTCTGGATCTGATGGCCTACCTGCACCGCGATCCGGAAGGCGGCAGCCACTCCGGCCTGCCGTATGAGGGCACGGTTGTGCCGCACAGCGGGAAGAAAATCTCCAACACGTTCTTTGAAGGTGAAGACGATTACGACAAGTACGATCGTCGGGAAAACATGGTCGGCTATAACCTTGAGCATATGTTTGACAGCGGCTGGTCCGTGCGCCAGAAGCTGCGCTACCTGCACACCAAAGTGGAGCTGAACCAGGTGTATGCCGCAGGCTGGCTGAATGACACCGAGCTGAACCGCGGCTATTCCGGCTCCGACGAGAAGATGAACGCCATCACCCTGGATAACCAGGTCGACGGCAGCTTCGACACCGGGGCGGTGAACCACCGCGTGCTGATCGGCATGGACTACCAGGACCGCACCAACAACGTGACCGGCTACTATGGCGGCTTCCCGCCGATTGACGCCTTCAACCCGGTTTACGGTGCGAAGCCGGACTACATCACCCAGTACAGCAGGGAAAAGCATAAGCTTCGCCAGACCGGTTACTACCTACAGGATCAGATGTCCGTTGACCGCTGGCGCCTGACGCTCGGCGGACGTTACGACCAGGTGAGCGTGTCGAACGTCGACAACTTCAACCACACCCGCAGCGATCTGGATAAAAACAACTTCAGCAGCCGCGCGGCGCTACTGTATCTGTTTGATAACGGCGTTGCCCCGTACGTCAGCTACTCCACCGCCTTTACGCCGACCAGCTTTGCTGACGAGCAGGGCAATATCCTGGATCCGATGAAGGGCAAGCAGTGGGAAGCGGGCGTGAAGTATGAGCCTGAAGGGATGAACAGCCAGTTCAGCGCCTCGGTGTTCCGCATCAACCAGAAGAACATTGCTACCAAAGAGGAGCCGACCGATCCGTACCGTTCCATCGGTGAAATCGAATCCGAAGGCGTTGAGCTGGAGGCGATTGGTCAGCTGACCGACAGCCTGCGTATGCAGGCGGCGTACACCTACACGGATATTCGCTATAAGAAGAGCAGCCCGGAAGAGGAGGGCAAGCGCGCCGTCTATGCCCCGCGTAACATGGCCAGCGCCTGGCTGAGCTACGACGTCAAAACCGGCCCGCTGGACGGCCTGACCGTCGGCTCCGGGGTGCGCTATGTCAACGGGATCGTCAGCGATCGCCAGAACACCCATACGCTTCCGTCGTACACGCTGGTGGACATGGTCGTGGGGTATGACCTGTCAAAAGTGGGGCTCACGGGCGTGAGCGCACAGCTGAACGTCAATAACCTGACGGACAAAAGCTACGTCGCGGCGTGTAACTCGCTCTCTTACTGCTACTTCGGCGCAGAACGCAGCATTGTGGGCAGCGTTTCGTGGAAGTTCTGAGTCGTTGATTTTGCCGGGTGGCGGCTTCGCCTTACCCGGCCACTTTATTCCGTAGCGCCACCGGAGCTAAAAAACGTGCTACTCCTCCATCGCAATCACAATCGCCTCGCCCATCTTCTTCAACGCCTCGCGATGCTTATCCGTCGGCGGCAGCGCCACGTTGATCCGCAGGCAGTTGCGGTACTTCCCGGAGGCGGAAAACAGCGACCCGGCCGCCGCCTGGATCTTCAGCCGGCACAGCTGCTTGCTGACGCACACCATATCCACCTTCTCCGGCAGCTCAACCCACAGCAGGAAGCTCCCCTGCGGGCGCGTGACGCAAATCTCCGCCGGAAAATACTGCCGCACCCAGCAGGTGTATGTTTCCATATTCTGCTGATAAATCTGGCGCATACGGCGCACGTGGCGATGGTAATGGCCGTCGCGAATAAACGCCGCCACCGCCATCTGGGTGCCCGGCACGTTAAACCCGCCCGCGGCGTATTTCATGTGCATCACCCGGTCGTAATAGCGTCCCGGCACAATCCAGCCGACGCGCAGGCCCGGCGCCACGGTTTTGGTAAACGAGCTGCAGAGGATCACGCGTCCGTCGATGTCCATCGAGTGAATGGTGCGCGGGCGCGGGTACTCCGCCGCCAGCTCACCGTAAATGTCATCCTCCACAATCACGATATCGTGCCGCTGGGCGAGGGCTAAAACCTGTTTTTTCCGCGCTTCCGGCATGATAAACCCGAGCGGGTTATTGCAGTTGGGCACCAGGATCACCGCCTTGATCGGCCACTGCTCCATTGCCAGCTCTAACGCCTCGATGCTGATCCCTGTTTCAGAGTCGGTGGGAATTTCAATCGCCTTAATGTCAAACCCGCGCAGCATCTGCATGGTGCCGTGGAACGACGGCGATTCCACCGCCACGATGTCCCCCGGCTTGCACACCGACAGCAGGGCGATCGACAGCGCGCCGTGGCAGCCGTTGGTGATCACAATGTCGCTTGCCGAGACGGTAGAGCCGCCGTCCAGCATCAGGCGGGCGATCTGCTCGCGCAGCTCAAGGCGGCCGTCGAGCACGTCATAGCTCAGCATCTCGCTCGGGTTATGCTGCGCAAGGCGGCTCATCTCGCGCCACAGGGGCTTCAGGCTCGGCTGGTTAATGTCCGGCGAACCGCCGCCAAAGGAGATCATCTCTTTGTCGGCGCGGGCGTCCAGCAGCATCATCACCTCATCCCACTGGGTGACGTCCACCGGGCGCTGCACCGGGCGCGTCATCGCCGGGACGGGCGGCTGGGCTTTGCGTTTCGAGACAAAATAGCCGGAGCGCGGCTGGGGGGTGATCAGCTGAAGGTTTTCGAGGATCTGGTAGGCCTGCTGTATGGTGCTGATGCTCACGCCATGCTCCTGGCTCAGGGCGCGCACCGACGGCAGACGCTCGCCGCTGCGATACAGCCCTTGTTCAATGCGTTCTGCCAGAAGGTTGGCGAGGTGTTGATAGCGTGTCATGCTGTATCCTTTATTTTCACCATACAGATTATTAAACCAGTACAGATTGCCGCAAAAACCGGCATGCAGATACCGTTTTAGCGGATCTGTATGTTAAACAAAAGTTGTTTTTGCATCTGTATTGCGCAGGTCGATTTCCAGGATGATAACCCCACTGGCACAGTGAGGAGAGCATTATGGAATTCTACGAGAATCGTTCAAAACGTCCGTTTATTGTGTTTGTCTGGATCGCAAAAACGCTGCGTAACTGGTACCGCATCAACCGCACCCGCCGCATCCTGAGCCAGATGAGCGACGAGCAGCTCAAGGACGTTGGGTTATCCCGCAATGATATTTAAACCGTGGCCGGGTAAGGCGCAGCCGCCACCCGGCGTTTTTCAGCTCAACAGCGCGAGCGTCTGCCGCTTCGGCCTTTCCAGCAGCTCCAGCGCCTCCTGAAACGACCGCACGTTGTTATAGCCCATCACCAGCCCGTAGCGTTTGCCCGACCCGCGATACCACTCCGAGAGCGCATTGACCTGCAGCTGCTGTTCCTGCCAGCAGCGAGCCACTTCCTGGTCGCAGCTCCCTTTGGCGAGAAACGCCACAATATGCATCCCGCCGTCGTTTTGCTCGGTGAAAAACAGATCGCCATACACCTCGCGCAGGGCGGCAATCATCCAGTCGCGGCGGGTCTGATACAGCGCGCGCATCTTCTTGAGATGGCGGAAAAAATGCCCTTCGTTGAGAAACGCGGTGAGGATCTTCTGCGTCAGCACCGGCTGGCCGCTGGTGGTGATATCCGCGCAGTCGGTAAAGGCTCCGACGGTGCTGGCGGGCATCACCACGTAGCCCATGCGCAGCGACGGCATGATGGTTTTACTGAAGGTGCCCATAAAGATCACCCGGTCGTGCTGGTCGAGGCTTTTCAGCGACGGCAGCACCTTGCGGGTGTAGTGAAACTCCCCGTCGTAATCGTCTTCGATGATCCACGCCTCGTTCTGGTTGGCCCAGTCGAGCAATTGCTGCTTGCGCGGCAGGGAGAGCGTCACCGCCAGCGGGCTCTGGTGCGAGGGGGTGACGATGGCAAAACGCGCGTCACGATGGTGACGAAGCAGGTAGTCCGTATCAATGCCGCAGCGATCGACCGGCACCGTGTGCAGGCGCGGCACGATCCGCTTCAGCAGCTGCTGGCCCATAAAGTAGCCCGGATCTTCAAACACCACCTTGTCGCTGCGGCTGGCGAGGGTGTCGAGGATCAGCCGCAGGCTGCCGCTGTAGCCGCTGGTGATCAGCACCTGTTCGGCGGTGCAGGACAAGCCGCGTGAGATATTGAGATAGCTGGCGATGGCCTGGCGCAGCGGATACCAGCCCAGGACGGGCGGGTTGAGCATCTCCTCCTGACGCATGGCGCGCGTCGCCTGGCCCGCCAGCAGCAGCCATTTTTTATACGGGAAGCTGTCGAGGGCGGGGATGCCAGGGCGCAGAAATCCGGCCCGCTCGCGCTGACTGATAAGCGAGGCCGGAAGCGTGCCGGTAGGCTGTTCCGCAGGGGCATTGTTATCCGGCAGCAGTAAATCCGGGTTGACCCGCGTGCCGCGCGCGCCCTGGCTCACCAGATACCCTTCACCCGTCAGAATGGCGTACGCCGTTTCGACGGTTTTGCGCGCCACCTTCAGCTCTTCCGCCAGCACGCGGATGGCAGGCACCTTATCGCCCGGCTTCAGCACGCCGCGCGTGATGTTGTCGCGATAGAGGGAATAAATGTCGTGATAGCCCGGCTTCATGTCCTACCTCATTTCACGCTTTTTGTATCTTTTTACTATGTCATGAACGGCGTAGATTTGCCTCATCGCACGGCACATGCCGCACAAAAAGAGGAAAGACAATGAGCACTCGCGTTAACCACCATAAAGTTACACCTGCCCTCGCCAACGCGCTGTCTGCCCTGAGCATGGAGGTGGCAAAAACCTCCATCGACCCGGCGCTGAAGCACCTGATCGACATTCGCGTGTCGCAGCTGAACGGCTGTACGTTCTGTCTGGATATGCACTCTAAAGAGGCCAAAATCGCCGGGGAACGCGAGCTGCGCCTGTACCATCTGGCGGCCTGGCGCGAGTCCCCGCTGTTCAGCGCCCGCGAGAAAGCCGCGCTGGCCTTCACCGAAGCGCTGACCCAGATTGGCGTTCACGGGGTGAGCGACGCGCTGTACCGCAGCGTGGCGGAGCACTTCTCGGACGTGGAGATTTCAGAGCTGAACTTCGCCATCGTGGCGATCAACGCCTGGAACCGTCTGGGGATCACCTCCCGCATGGCGCCCGGCTCGCTGGACGCGGCTTACGGGCTGAATAAGGCTAACCTGGAGTAATCCCGCGCTCGCGGATCATCGCCACCAGCGCCCGCAGTCCCGGCGGAACGTGGCGATGGCCGGGGTAATACAGGCGCAGCCCGGCAAAGGGCTGCGCCCAGTCGTTTAAAACGCTCACCAGCTCTCCATTCTCAAGCTCTTCCCGGATATACAGTTCCGGCAAAAATCCTACCCCTAATCCCGCCTTTACGGCGCGGATCGAGGCGAAAAGATCGGATGTCGCAAAGCGCGGCGGTACGGCAAGGGCGTACGTTTCCCCCCGACGCGCCAGCTCCCAGCGGTAGATCCCACCGTGGGCCATGCGCATGCCGATCCCCTGATGCGAAAGCAGATCGTCCGGCGTCTGCGGAGTACCGTGACGGGCAAAATAGTCCGGCGTGGCGGTCACCAGCTGGCGGATCTCCCCGGTCAACGGCACGGCGATCATGTCCTGCGGCACGGACTCCTCAAGGCGGATCCCCGCGTCGTAGCCTTCCGCGACGATGTCGATCATGCGCGCTTCGCTGACGGTTTCCACGCGCATCTTCGGATAGCGGATCATAAAGTCGATCAGCAGCTGGTCCAGAAACAGGGTGCCGATATGGTTCGGCACGTTCAGACGCAGCGTGCCGGCGGGTTCCCCGGTGTCGCTGTGGATCTCCTCGCTGGCGAGGCGGATCTCCTGCAGCGCCGGGCCAACGCGCGCCACGTAGCGCTGTCCGGCGTCGGTGAGCGCCACGCTGCGGGTAGTGCGGTTAAAGAGGCGGGTATCAAGGCGGCTCTCCAGCCCGGCGATGGCGTTACTGACCGCCGTGGCGGACATGCCGAGCTCCTGCGCCGCGCCGCGAAAGCTGCCGCGCCGCACCACCGCCATAACCACTTCCAGCTCTGTCAGACCTGAACGATGCATAGATTATCCTGAAAATCGAAACAACCCTTGCAGCATAGCGTGGATTATCGCAACGGAGAAGCCGTGCCAGACTGTGCCCACACAGCCTGAGGAGGTTTATATGCACACTATCGAACAGATCTTTATTAACGGCGAATTTGTTACCCCGCACGGCACCGAACGGTTTGATTTATACAACCCGGCGGCGGCGCAGGTCATCGGGCAGGTACGCCTGGCGGATGAGGTTGACGCAGCGCGCGCCGTTGCGGCGGCAAAAGCGGCGTTCCCCGCGTGGTCGCAGACGACAAAGCAGGAGCGCATTGCCGCGCTAAAACGTATGCACGCCGCCGTGGCCGCTCGTCACGACGATCTGCTGGAAGCGGTCATCGAAGAGTACGGCGCGCCCGCCTCGCGCTCGGCGTGGATGGCCAGCTATCCGGCGGAGGTGATTGCTCAGGCGATTGAGGCGCTGGAGGCGTTTGAATTCGTCACCCCCGCGGGCGCAGCCACGGTGCAGATGACGCCGCTTGGCGTGGCCGGGCTGATTACGCCGTGGAACAGCGACGCAGGATTTATCTGCGGCAAGCTGGCGGCCGCGCTGGCCGCGGGCTGTACGGCGGTGATCAAGCCGAGCGAAATGAGCGCCCTGCAAACGCAGATTGTCACCGAAGCGCTGCGCGATGCGGCTCTGCCGCCGGGCGTGTTTAACATCGTCACCGGGCGGGGTGAGACGGTCGGTGACACAATCAGCCGCCATCCGGACGTGGCAAAAATCTCGTTTACCGGTTCGACGCATACCGGCAAGGCGATCCTGCGCAACGCGGCGGAAAGCTTTAAGCGCGTGACGCTGGAGTTAGGTGGGAAATCGCCGACGATCCTGCTGGATGACGTGGATCTGGCGCAGGCGATCCCGCTGGTGATTCAGGCCGGGTTTATGAACAGCGGGCAGGCGTGCGTGGCCGGAACGCGCATTCTGGTGCCTTACTCGCGTAAGGCGGAGATCGAAACCGCGCTGGCGCAGGCCGTAGCGGCGGTGAACTCCGGCGACCCGCGCAATAAAACAACGGACGTCGGCCCGATGGTCAGCGCAAAGCAGTGGCAGCGGGTGCAGGGCTATATCCGCAAAGGTGTCGAAGAGGGGGCGCGCCTGCTGGCGGGCGGCGAGGGGCGGCCGGAAGGCACGCAGGACGGCTGGTTTGTGCGCCCGACGCTGTTTGTCGACGTGAACAACCAAATGACGATTGCCCGTGACGAGATTTTTGGCCCGGTGCTGTGCGTTATTCCCTATCGTGACGAGGCGGAGGCGATTGCCATTGCCAACGACACGGACTACGGCCTGAGCGCTGTGGTGCTGGGCGGTGCGGACCGCGCGCGCCGCGTGGCGCAGCAGATTGTTTCCGGTCGCGTACTGGTGAACACCCTGGCCCATGAACCGAAAGCGCCGTTCGGCGGGTTTAAGCACTCCGGCGTGGGGCGCGAGATGGGCGAGTGGGGGATCCGGGCGTTTATGGAGCCAAGGTCGGTTCTGGGCTAAAGCTTCGCTCTTTACCGAAGCATTGTGTTTTTCCATCCTGCATTCTCTCCTCAACATCACAGCGGAGAGACCATCATGATCGCAGTCCTTTTCGAAGCCAAAGCCGCGCCTGCCCATCAGGCGCGCTACCTCCAACTTGCCGCAGAGCTTAAGCCTTTGCTGGCCGACATCGACGGCTTTATCGATATCGAACGGTTCCAGAGCCTGACGACCGACGGCAAAATTCTTTCCCTTTCCTGGTGGCGGGATGAAGAGGCCGTCCGCCGCTGGAAGCAGAACGTCTTCCATCAGGCGGCGCAGGCCGAAGGGCGGGAGTCGATTTTCTCTTTCTACCGTATTCGCGTGGCGCAGCTGGTGCGGGAGTACAGTTCCGAAACGGGAGGGCGCGCGGATGTATGACGTTCACGTGATTTTCCGCGACGGGCCCGGCGAGCTGGCGCGCTTTGGACAGCTGTTGGGGCGCAACGGCGTGGGGCTTGAGGGTGGCGGCGTATTCGGTACCGATGCCCATTTCCTGGTGGAGGACGGGGAAAAAGCCCGCCGCGTGCTGGTGGAGGCCGGGTTTACCGTGCAGGCGGTGCGCAGGCCGGTGATCAGAAAGCTCAGGCAGGAACGCCCCGGAGAGCTGGGCGAGATCGCGGCGGCGCTGGCGGCACGCGGCGTGTCTGTTCTTACCCAGTACAGCGACCATGCGAATCACCTTATTCTGCTGACGGATGATGATAAGCTGGCCGCAGAGATCACCGAACCCTGGGCAGCACATGTTAAAGACAAGCTTACCGACTGATAACGGCGCGGCGCTGGAGCAGGCCATTGCGGCGGTGGCGGCGGCAATGGCCGATCCTTCGCGCGTGAAGATGCTGTGTGCGCTGATGGACGGGCG
The DNA here is from genome assembly GCF_014982245.1 of Enterobacter cloacae complex sp. P6RS. Classification (NCBI taxonomy): domain Bacteria; kingdom Pseudomonadati; phylum Pseudomonadota; class Gammaproteobacteria; order Enterobacterales; family Enterobacteriaceae; genus Enterobacter; species Enterobacter cloacae complex sp. P6RS. The sequence continues at coordinate 82,763 of NZ_JADCLB010000013.1, read as the reverse complement.
GGCGTGGACCGCCACTGAACTGAGCACCGCGGCAGACGTCGCCCCCTCGACCGCCAGCGGGCATCTCGCCCGGCTGGTGGAGGGAAAGTTGATTACCTGTCTGTCTCAGGGGCGGCACCGCTACTATCGTCTGGCGGGGCACGACGTGGCGGAGCTGATCGAACAGATGATGGGGCTCTCCTGGAGCCGCATTGCGCCGCCGGAAACCACCGCGCCGAAGGCCATGCGGGAGGCGCGCACCTGCTACGATCATCTGGCGGGCGCGGTGGCGGTAAAGATCTACGATTTCATGCAGGCGGAAGGCTGGCTGGAGGCAGACGGTTCAGCACTCACGCTGTATGGCCGGGAGCAGTTTCTGAAGCTCGGCGTGTCGTTAAGCGCTCATCCGCGCCGCAAGGCCTGCTGCGCCTGTCTGGACTGGAGCGAGCGGCGGTTTCACCTCGGAGGCGAAGCTGGCGCGGCGCTGCTTATTCATCTGGAAAGCAAAGGGTGGATCCAGCGGGTGGCGGGGTATCGGGAGGTGGTGGTGACGGCTTCGGGAAAAAGTGCCGTCAGGAGGCATTTTAGCCGCTAAACTCCACTGCGGGCTGGTGCCCTCACCCCGACCCTCTCCCACAGGGAGAGGGAGACATCGTTTTCGCAATTCCTGCGCTTTCGTCTCGTGTTTCTTGATACTTACCCTGATAACTATTATCTTGACCGCGTGTGACGAGAGGTTTCCCCATGAGTGAAGAAGCGCTGTTTAGCCGCAGGCCGATGGGCATGCGGATGGCGATGATCGTGCGCCAGTGGCGTGCGGTGATTGATGATGCCATTCTCGATACCGGCTTAACCCAGTCGAGCTGGACGGTGATGATGCAGCTTCATCAGCTCGGGGATAACGTCTCAATGAGTGAGCTGGCGGAGGTGCAGGGTATTGAACTGCCGCCGCTGATGCGCACCCTGACACAGCTGGAAAAACAGGGTTACCTGCTGCGCACCACATCGCCTTATGACAAGCGCATCCGGCTTCTGACGCTGACGCCTGAGGGAAAAGCCATATTAAAAAGGCTCACTCAGGTGATTGAGACCTATCAGGCACGCGTGTCGCAACACATCGCGCCGGAGCATATCGAGATTTTCAGCGCCACGTTAAATCAAATCGCCTGCAATTTGCGGACAATCCGCGAAGAAGACAACAAGACCGAAAAATAATGACCCCTGAACAAAAGTTTGCCCGCTGGGTAAGGGTGAGTATTGCCTCTTTCCTGCTGATGTTTATCTATTTTGTCGTCGCGGATATCTGGATCCCGCTGACGCCGGACTCCACCGTCATGCGCGTGGTGACGCCGGTTTCTCCGCGCGTCTCCGGCTACGTGGCGGCGGTACATGTCCACAACAACAGCCAGGTGAAGAGAGGCGATCTGCTGTTTGCGCTCGACGACACGCCGTTTCGCAATAAAGTGGAAGCGGCGCAAATCGCGCTGGAGCAGGCGCGTCTCTCTAACGAACAGCTGGACGCGCAGATAGCCGCCGCGCAGGCCAGCCTGAAAACCGCGGTGCTGACCGCGCGTAACGACAAGGTGACCTTCGAACGCTATCAGAAGCTGAGCACGTTACAGAACGTCTCGCAGGCGGATCTGGATAAGGTCCGCACCGCCTGGCAGAGCAGCGAGCAGTCCGTCAGCACGATTCAGGCCAACATCCGGAACCTGCGCATCCAGCGCGGCGAGCGCGAAGAACACCGCAACGTGACGCTGCAAAAATACCGCAACGCGCTGGATGAAGCAGAGCTGAACCTCGGCTGGACAAAGGTCTACGCCCAGGCGGACGGCACGGTCAGTAACCTGCAGTTAAGCCCCGGTTTTTACGCCTCATCCGGCTCCGCCGCGCTGGCGCTGGTAAACAACCAGACCGATATCGTGGCCGATTTCCGCGAGAAGAGCCTGCGCCATACCCGTCAGGGCACCGATGCCGCCGTGGTGTTTGACGCCTTCCCGGGGCAGGTGTTCCGCGCCCACGTGGCCAGCAGCGACGCGGGGATCCTCGCAGGCCAGGAGGCGGTTAACGGCCAGCTCTCCCAGCCGGAGACCTCTAACCGCTGGGTACGAGACGCCCAACGCATGCGCATTCACGTCAAGCTGGATGAGCCGCTGCCGAAGCCGCTGCCAACCGGCGCGCGGGCGACCGTGCAGCTCTACAACAGCGAAGGGCCGTTTGCGCGCTTCTTCTCCGGAATGCAGATCCACCTGGTGAGCCTGCTTCACTATGTCTATTAATACGCTGGCGCGGGTCTTTACCCCGCACGGCAACATCGTCTACACGGCAAACGACTTTCGCCAGACCCTGCGCATCGTTTTTGCCGGGATGATTGCCCTGAGCATATCGAGCTTCTACAACACCAGCTACGGCGTGTTTTTCGTGGTCTATCCGATCATGCTGCTGTCGCTGGTGCCGGTGTTTAACCGCCACGTGGCGAAGCAGTTTATCTTCAGCGCATCGCTGAACTGCGTCGAAATGGTGATTATCATCGGCTATCTTTCCCAATGGCCGGTCATCATGACGCTGGTGGTATTTGCCCTTTACGTGATGCGTTTTCGCTTTATGAGCAAAGGGCCGCTGTTCCTGTTCGGCTCGATGGGCGTTGTGTGCCAGAGCGTAATGCTCAACTTTATGAGCTACCCCACCACCAACTGGCACACGCTGCTGTTTTCCAACATTGAAGCGAGCGTGATGGCGGTGTGCCTGAGCGCGCTGATGAACTACCTGCTGCCGGACGTGGAGCCCCGCAAGCCGCCGCCGCTGATTGAGAAAGACGACGCCCGCGTGCGCCACGAGTCGCTGCTCTCCGGCAGCGTCGCGACGATGATTTTCGTGGTGTTTCAGATTAGCGACTTAAGCGATTCGCTCTCGGCGCTGATGGCAGGAATTCTGATCCTGTTCCCTATGCACTACCGCGGCGCGGTGATGAGCTCCATCTGGCGCGTGGTCGGGGTAGTGCTGGGCTGCCTCTACATTCTGGTGGTGCAGCTTATCCTCTACGATCACAGCAGCCATATGCTGCTGATGATGCCGCTGATTGGCCTCGGCCTGGCGTTTGGCGCGCGGCTGCACGTGATGGAGAAAGTGGGCGCGGGCGTGGGGTTTTCCAGCATCACGACCATCGGCATTATGTTCGGGCAGAACATGCACCCGGACAGCGACCTGGTGTTCAGCGATCTCTATCGCATCACCTCCGTGACCTTTTCGCTGGTGGCGACGCTGACGATGGTCTTTCTGGTGCATTTGATCCTGAACCGTTTCGCCGCCACGCGCTACGTCATTCAGGGCTGATAGCGTTTGCCGCCGCTGAAGCTCCAGTCCTCAGCGGCCGTAAACTGGATAACGACCATCACGTCTCCACCGTCAATGCCCATCTTCTCATTCAGTTGCGCAGCCAGCTGGCGGTAGAGGGCAGATTTCTGTTCAGTGCTCCTCGGCTTACCAGCAACGATGTTAAACAGTATCGCCCCCTCCGTTCTGCCCGTGCTGAGATAGCGCCGATCAATGTATCGATCCCCGGCCGCGAAGCATTCAAAAAAATGGAACCTGTCCTGCGCGGGAACGGCGAAGGTTTCCGTCAGCGCCTGGTGCAGAATGTCCGAGATCTGCTTTTGCTGCATCTCGCTATAGCGGTCACCCGTCATGATACGAACAAACGGCATTATTGTTTCTCCTCTGCAAGGCTGCTCAGCGCGCTGACGGCGGCCGGCCAGCCTGCGTAAAACGCCAGATGGGTAAACGCTTCGGCTATTTCGTCGTCCGTCACGCCGTTTTGCCGGGCGAAGCCGATATGCCAGGGAAGCTGCGCGGTGCGCCCCAGGGCTGCCAGCGCGGCAAGCGTGATCAGACTGCGATCCCGCGGGGCTAACTGCGGACGCTGCCAGATATCGCCAAAAAGTACCTGCTGGCTCAGTTCCGCCAGCTTAGGGGAAACCTGCGCAAGCGTGTCGCGATTCAGTGTTGTGCTCATTTTTATTCCTCCTGTCGTCTGGAAATCACTCTCGCAGGCTGCCACCATAAATAAAATCGCAATGTTCAGGACTGAATGTCCTGAAAATGAGGATGATATGGATAAACGCTTTTCAGCATTAGACCTGGACGCGCTGCGCAGCTTTGTGGAGGGGATTCAGTCCGCCAGTTTTGCCGAGGCGGCGGACAGGCTGTGTCGGTCCACCTCTGCGGTCAGTGCCCAGTTAAAAAAGCTGGAGCAGCAGTGTGGCGTGGCTCTGACCGTTAAGCAGGGGCGTACGCTGGCACTGACCCGAGAGGGTGAAATTCTGCTGAGCTACGCCCGACGCATGCTGGTATTAAATGATGAAGCGCTCCGGGCTATCAGAGGTGAGTTGCTTCAGGGCGAGGTACGGCTGGGTATGCAGGAGGACTTTGGCGAGTCCGTGATGCCGAAGGTCCTCGGCGATTTTCACAGACAACACCCTGAGCTTCGCATGACGGCACGTGTCGATCGCAACCCGCCGCTGCTGCGCGGCGTGGCGGCGAATGAACTCGATCTGGCGCTGGTCTGGCAGGAAGGTCGAGAAGGCGACTACGTGCGAAGCGAACCGCTGGCATGGATTTGCCGGTCCCGCGAGGACATTGAGGTCCTTCTGCAACGAGGTGAGCCGCTGCCGCTGGTGATGTTTGACGCGCCCTGCCTCCTGCGAAGCCGGGCCATCGCGGCACTGGATGCCGCAGGTATTCCCTGGCGTATCGCTTATACCAGCTATAGCCTGAGCGGGCTGTGGGCGGGAGTTAGTGCGGGGCTGGGTATTACGCTCCGCACGCGTATTGGTCTGCCCGAGACGTTACGGATCGACAGCCACCTGCTGCCAGATGCAGGAGAACTGGGAATCGCGCTGCATCAGGGGAGCGCCTCCCCCGATGCAGCTATTACCAGCATGAAGGCGCTGATCCTCAGGACGCTGAATGGATAAGCGTTGGGACTTGCGAGAGTAAGAACAGGATTAGGCCTATCGTCCCGCCCACCAGCGTGCCGTTGACGCGGATGAACTGCAGGTCTTTGCCGATGTTCAGCTCAATCTGGCGGGACATGTCTTTGGCGTCCCAGCTTTTGACCGTGTCGCTGATGTGGCGGGTCAGGAACGCGGCGAAATCCGGCGCGACGCGGTGCGCGGCCTGCTCCAGATGCTCGTTCAGCGACGCGCGCAGGCTGGCGTCGTTTGTTAGCGTTTCGCCAAACCACAGTCCGGCGTTGGCGATGCGCTGCTTCACGCGCGAATCCTCGCTCTGCATATCCGCCTTCAGCCACTGGCGCAGGTCAGCCCACATCTCGCCCAGATAGCGGTTAAACGCCTCATCGTTCTTCAGGTAGTGCTTGATGTTGTCGGCTTTCGCCGCCATTTCCGGATCGTTTTTCAGGTTGTCGATAAGCTTCAGCGTGGCGCGGTCGAACGCCTGACGGATCTGGTGCGTGCGGTCGTGGCTGATATCGTCCAGCAGCGTGTTCACCGCGTTCGACACCATCTCCGCGCTTTGATCGCCCAGCCACTCCGTGGGGAGCACCATCGCCTTGCGGGGATGCTCGGTTTTGAGCCAGTGGACGATCTGGTCGGCGATAAAGTCCCGCGTGCTTTCCCGCTGAATCAGGGTAATCAGGCGGTTGATGATGGCGTCCAGCAGTACCTGATGGCGGTTATTTTTGGTCATGCTCTCCAGCATGACGGCGCTGGTTTCGGTGAAATCGACCTTGTCGATAGCTTTATGCACCGCGCGTTTGAGCAGGCGCTGAATGCGCCCGTCGTCGGTTAACTCAAGAAAACCGCTCATCACCTGCATCAGATGCAGCCCGACGCGCTGGGCGTTGTCGGGCTTGCTGAACCAGGCGCCAATCATTTGCGCGGGCTCATAGCGGCGGATCAGCGCCACAAGCGACTGAGTATCAAGAAACTTCTCCTGCACGAACTGGCCGAGATTGTCGCCGATTCGGTCCTTATTGCGCGGGATAATCGCCGTATGGCGCGAAATAAACGGAATGGGAACCCGGCGGAACAGCGCGACGACGGCAAACCAGTCCGCCAGCGCGCCGACCATCGCCGCCTCGGCAATGGCTTTGACGCCGCGCACCCAGAAGGTCTGCGGCAGGAAGAGGGTGGTGACAAAGGCCGCGGCGGCAATCAGCAGCAGCGACAGCGCCAGCAGCTTGGCGCGTTTGAGTTCAGCGATTTTTTCCATGGGTTAAGGATAGAGGCAAGTGAACCAAAAGTGCAAAGCTGGTGTAAGGAGGAGACGCAATCTCTGCCTGAACACACGGCTTTTATATAAAAATTATATACATCAAAATTATCTATTATTAATTTTTCTATATTTTTTGTGCTTATTTATTTTGGACGTGATGTTTTGTGACCATCGTAGTCATTTTAACGCTCTTATTAACCATAAGATAAAGGACTATTCATGAAAGGAGACGGTATTGATGACATGGGAGTATAAAGTTTCGACAGGGATATTGAGTCATAATGGTGTGTTTGTCGCTAACTGCTACAGCGGTGCGGGTGAATCGAAAGATAAGCCAGAGTGTGAAAGTCAACGAAACAGAGGACCCATTCCCAGAGGTATTTATTTTATTGCCGGATGGAATAATCATAAAAGTGCTGAGGCCATTATTCTTGAGCCTATAGCGGGGACCAATACCTTTGGTAGAGATCATTTTCAAATTCATGGTGATAAAAAAGGTCAGCCGCCAGGTTCTGCATCAGCAGGCTGCATCATTATGAACGGCCAGGACAAGCGTCATATTATTTATGATTCAGGTGACACAATACTGGTGGTGCGATAATGAAATATATGATTGCACTGCTCTTCTTATGTGCTCCGATGGCTCTCTTTGCCAAAAACCACACTTCTGCGCAGATTATCCAGATGATAAACGATAAAGGTGCAAGAAGTGTTGTAGCAGAGTTATATGCTAATGATAGCGGTGAGTCGGAATGGTGGAATCATGTCATTCCAGAGATAGGTAAAGGAACTCAGGCATGGTTAGCCGTGGCGAGTGCCCTTGAGCCCGGAGTGGACGCCAGTACGGCTGAAGATTTAAAGGCATCGATTTCTGAAGCCATCCCGCATAACCCTGAGGGTGTTTTAGCAATCTTAAATGACGATAAACCGTTGCTCACTATTGAACAAGTCTGCGCTTTTGCCAATTTCCCCGAGACGGAAGCAGAGAGTAATAAGCTTTATGTCGATTCAATCAGGGAGATGTTTAAAGTTAAAAGCCCAAAGGGTAAAAGATGTCTCGCCGTTATGATCGCCACCCTTGAACTCTCTGTTCCATTCGATAAGGATATTTAAATGGCCATTCCGGGATATATGTCATTAACTGACGATGCGGGTAATATCATAAAAGGGAGCGTGATAGTTAAAGACCGTGAAAACCAAATTGAGGTTTTAGGGCTCTATCATAACGTAAGCTATAATTCTGACCTGCATAATGGCAGAGCATTGAGCAAACGCCAGCATCGTCCCTTTCTTATTGAGAAAGAAATAGATGCCTCCAGCGTTTTTCTCTATAAAGCACTCAGCACGGGCGGTACGCTCAGGAAAGCGACTATCGACCTGTACAGAATCAATGATGCCGGTCAGGAAGAAATTTATTTCACAATAACGCTGGAAGCGGTGAAGGTCGTCACGGTGTTTTCATTAATGCATGACGTGAAAGAGACTTACCATGAAAAGCAGGGGCATCTTGAGCTCGTTTTGCTTCGTTATGAAAAGATTACATGGCATTACCGTGACGGTAACGTTATTCATTCGGATGACTGGGATTACCGGTTAGGGGCTTGATTAGCCAGCTCCGGGAGAAAATTTTCCCCGGAGCATGAACGCATTCTGACGAACAGAATGTAACGCTTTTGACCCTGGAACAAATGAGTATCAGTTCTCCTGATAAGCCTTTTCGATGAGCAGTTTCGCTTTCATCAGGTCATTTTCATTGCGAACGACCAGCTCAACGTTGCCCGTTCCCCAGTGCCCAATATGCGTTACATCCCGGCTAAATCCCTCTTCCAGCTGAATATGCTCAGGATCCAGTTTCAGCCATAAGCGGATATGGGGATCGGTGACGGGGTAAACGCCGGCGCAAACAAAATTCCTCAGACGACGGAATGCGCCGTATAGCTTCAGCTCTTTGTATTGCACTTCATCGCCAAGAGAAAGGACGTAGCTTTTTAGCTGCTCGAATAAGGTGGCTAATTTTGTGGACGCGCTGGCGAGCTGTTCGCTATGCGTTCGTGTGTTACGCTTGCCTGCGGTTGAGGTTAGCGTATCGTTTGCTGCTTCCGAGAACGCGTTTTCAACCACGGCATTGACCAGTTCGAACATTAGCAGGTCGTCAGAAAAAAGCTTGTAACGAATCAGGCTGATATTGCGGTTAATCTGCTGTACGGCATGTTCGTCATACTTATTGAAATCAGCGGCAATACAAAGCAGGCGCGTACCTGACCAGTCGATAGCCTCCGCCGTCTCTTTGCCGAGCTTCTCCATTACCAGCCACTTAAATTCAGCCTTATGATCGAGAAGCCAGTCCAGATAAAACAGCCCCTGGTTGATCACATTTTCGTTGCTGTGACGTTTGTATTCGATAATGACCGGACAGTTATTTTCGTCCAACCCCAGTGAATCAATACGTCCACGGTGAGTCTTACCGGTGCTGTATTCACTGTCGAGAAAACGAACCCCGAGAAAAGTCTCCATTCGGGATTCGATCAAGGATTGCAGCTCTTTTTCGATGGTTATTGCTTTCCCGGAAAGTTCTTTTACGCCGCTAGCACTGTAACGGAACAGCTGGATATCACTCATGAGTCAATTCTCTGCGCATTTTTGCGATGTCATACATCAGGTGAGCAAAGCCTTTGGCAACGTCAGGGGACGATAAGTACTGCATCATCATCTCCTTGTGCGCTTCATTACTGTCCATCACGGCATCATCAATGGCTTTCGTAAAGTCGCCCAGCATCGCCTGCTCACGGGTGTTGTTGTCGAGTTGGGTCATGACAAGTTTGTTTTCTGCAAGCTTATCGTATACCACGAAGGCGTAGTTGAGCATGTCTTTATCGGTCAGGTTTTCGGTGATAAACAACTCGTTAAGCTGTGACAGCACCTGCGACAAAAACTCCTCTTTCTTATCTTTTGCTTTTGCGGTGCCGACGTCATTAACCGGGTTGAGCTTATACTCTGCTGCATCCTCCTGAAGCTTAATATGCTGCTCCTGGATCTTTGAAAGCCGATAGTGGCTCATTTCAACATTAGAAAGATCGACATCATCTTCATCTATTGCCTCTTCGCGCAGCAAGGGGCGAAGGTGACGACAATAAAGGCTTAACTTCTCCAGCGACCTGTCATCGTAGGCGACGATCTGGGACATAAATTCGTAAAAGCGTACAAAGCTGCCGAGATCTTTTTTGAAGATCTCGAGACGATCTTTTTCCTGCTTGCAGGCTTTAAAACTGTTTTCCGCGTTTGCGAGCAAAATGGGATTAGGGGAATCCCTTTTCGTTAACTCATAGATCTGTTTGGCGCTGATATACGCCTCTTTCGCGGAGGTATACCGCATTGCCCAGCGGTTTACTGCGGGCAGGCAGATATTGCTGATCTTCGCATTCGATTTTTTCTTGCTGTAAAAAGCCTCACAAAGCTGTTCGACTTCGTGCCATAAAAATATGCCCATTGCGCGAAGTTTCTCGTACAGATCGAAAACCTGACCTGGATCGCTGACATCGGTCAATTCTGCCGTCTGGTAGTAGGGCTGAAAGGACGCGAGGATATCGTCAGGTTCGTTATAAAAATCGAGTACAAAGGTGCCGGATTCCTTTTTACCGGGGTAGGTTCGGTTCAGCCGTGACAGCGTCTGAACGCACTCCACGCCGCCAAGCGCTTTATCCACGTACATGGCGCACAGCTTCGGCTGGTCGAAGCCGGTCTGGAATTTGTTGGCCACCAGCATCACCTGATAGTCATCAGTATCAAACGCCTTACGCATATCGCGGCCTTTAAGCGCCGGGTTCATACTGATTTCAGTAAATTTCTGGTGCAACAGCGCGAGGTCGTTCATGTCATTTTCCTGGAACTCGACCTCGCCTGAGAATGCCACCATTGCGGCGATTTTCCCGTAGCCCATTTCAGATATGTATTTATCAAACGCCAGCTTGTAGCGCACCGCAGCCTTGCGCGAGCTGGTCACCACCATCGCTTTTGCCTGCCCGCCGAGCAGATGCATCACATGCTGACGGTAGTGCTCAACGATGACTTTTACCTTTTGCGCGACATTGTGTTCATGCAACGTCACCCACTGGTTGAGCCTGATCTTCGCCCGATTGCTGTCCACTTCCTGGTCTTTATCACCCATTTTTTGCAGCAGCTTATAGGCGACTTTGTAATTGGTGTAGTTCTTCAGCACGTCGAGGATAAAGCCCTCCTCGATGGCCTGGCGCATGGAGTAAACATGGAACGCCGCAGGTTTGTTGGTTCTAGACGCGGGTTCGTGCGGGTTGGGTCTGCGGCCAAAAAGCTCCAGGGTCTTCGCCTTCGGCGTCGCGGTGAAGGCGTAGAAATTAAGGTTACTGCTCCCGCTGCGCGCGGCAAGAGTGGCGTCGAGGATATCTTCAGAGGTCAGGACCACATCGTCGTCGGCCCCTTCGCTCATCAGCACTTCTTTCAGCTGGCGCGCCGTGGAGCCGCTCTGGGAGGAGTGCGCTTCATCTGCAATGATCGCGTAGGTTCGTTCTTTGAGGCAGGTGCTGTTTTCGATCGCTTTGAGTACGAACGGGAAGGTCTGAATGGTGACGATGATGATGGGCTGCGAGTGTTCCAGCGCGCTGGCGAGCTTCTCAGATTTCGACCCTTCGCCCTCGCGGTTGTTGATTCGTCCGACCACGCCGTCCGCATGTTCAAACTGATAGATGGTGTCCTGCAGCTGATCGTCCAGCACGGTGCGGTCAGTCACAACAATCACCGAGTGGAAGCGTTTCTCACCCTTTTCGTTATGCAGGCAGGAGAGCTGATGCGCCGTCCAGGCGATGGAGTTCGATTTCCCGGATCCGGCGCTGTGCTGGATAAGGTATTTGTTGCCGGTGCCTTCTTCGTCTGCGGCGGCAATAAGCTTGTTCACCACGTCCCACTGATGATAACGCGGGAAGATCAGGCTCTCTTTTTTGACCTTTTTACCGTCCCAGTCCTCTTTCTCCTCGATTTGCAGATGGACAAAGCAGGCAAGAATTTTTAGCAGGTTGTCAGGGAGTAATACTTCATTCCAGAGATAGCTGGTGGCGTATTCATGGTTATCCTCCGGGATATCGTTACCCGCACCTCCCTCTTTAGTGCCTTTGTTGAATGGCAGAAAGAACGTGTCATCGCCAGCAAGCCGGGTGGTCATGTAGACCTCATACTGGCTGACGGCGAAATGCACCAGCGCACCGCGCTTGAAGGTCAGCAGCGGCTCAGGCTTGTTGGTCGCCGGATCTTTTGGCAGGCGCGTTTTTTTATACTGGTTAATGGCGCTGTTGACCGTCTGCTTGAACTCGGATTTCAGCTCAAGCGTTGCGACGGGGAGGCCGTTAATAAACAACACCAGATCGATGCGCCAGCGTTTGGCTTTGGCCTCCGCATCGGTACCGCTCGCGTGGGGGCTGTAAACCAGTTCGGGGACGATTCGACAGATGTTCTGCCGATAGCGCGCAAGGGTGTCCGGGTTGAGGTTGTGATCCGGCTTGAACTGGCATAATGAGAAGCGCGCATTATGGCTTTTGATGCCGTGGCGCAGCACCCCCAGAGTACCGTAGGTCCGGGACTGGAGATCGGTGGCGTTGGCATCGGCTTTTTTAAGCTGCGCGACCAGTGCATCAAGAAAATGACGCTCGGTGTCGTTGGGATAGATGCGGGTGAATTTTTCCCACTCCTGCGGCTGGGTGATTTGGACAAACGTCAGCGCATCCTGCGGATAGAGCGCGCGTTCGCGATCGTACTTGCTGCCCGTGCCGGGGATCCAGCCGTTCTGACACATCTGGTTTATGATATCGGTCTGCAGGTTCGATTCTTTGGTGACGTCGGCGATCATGCGGTGGCCTCCTCAGTGGTGAGGGATTCCTCGCTGCTGCTGGCGGGAGGCGTCCAGTCGCGCAGATCGATTTTGCCAGTGACGGCGGCGGAGATAAGGGCGGTGCGGCGCTCTTTGAGGAGTTCGATTTGTTGGAGTTGTTTTTGTAACAGTTCCTCTATATTTTCTTCCTTTTTCTTTATATGTTTGAAGATGAACATCTGTTCTTCATAATTAGGAATAGGAAGAGATAATTCTGCAAACTCATTAAAACGAAATTCTGTTGAGCGCTCTCTGATTCCTTTAGATAAAGATTGGATAAAATTAGTAACTGCTAATTGACGAACGAGATAGCCATAATAGTAAGTATAAATAAGTGTTTTTTCATAAGGGATACAAACAGAACAAACAGGAGAGCACTTTCCATTCGAATCACTAACCCCAATTGCACCAGCAAAACCATCCATAGCATGTATCACAAGGTCTCCTTTTAAAACCCCTTGATACCCAATTTCTTTAATGGCGAAAGTAAACCCATCTGTTCTTTTGTTTTGTCGAAGTGTGACATGTCCGTCACGAAATGCCGTAATTATTCCAGCATGCTTTGATATCGGCCTTTGCATTTTACGGAATATAAATTTTGCTCTTTTCAGCATCCAGTGTTCTGGTATATTACCCAACCATTCAACCCCAGAATCTTTCATCGGCACATCAGGGTTTAGCCCTTTGGTTACGGCGTGGCTAATCACTGCCTGACGTTTTTCTTTTAGAAGTTCGATAAGCTGTAGTTGTTTTTCTACAAGTTTATCTATTTTTGCTGTGTGGTAATCAAGAAATGTGGAAATGTTTTTTTGTTCATTTACCCGAGGAAGCCATAATGACAATCCACGTAATATAGCTTGTGAAATACTAAAAACCTTTACACCCTTAACTGAAGTTTGTATTTGTGATCTTAATTCTTGAGAATCTAGCATGTAAGCAAGATAACGATAGCTTTCGCGGTTTATCGGGCGGGAAATAATAGTATGGTAACCAGCGAAAGTTATAACCTCACTAACTAATTGAGAGAAATTTCCTGAACCAATAATATCTTCGGACGTGTCAGCAAAAATAATATCTCCTTTGCAAATTAAAGATTTGATATTATCATTTAAATATTTTTTGTCTACACATTTTAGAGGATGAATAGAAGGGTTAAATTCAAACCCGTACTTGGAATGTATTTCCCCATAGTTTAAACATGGAATACCTTCGTCCTGGAGGTTTTCTTTTGTGATAGTTAGACCTTTATCGAATGAAAAACAATATCTTACTTTGCTCATTTTCCAATGCTCGGGAATCTCCCCTACCCCCTCAACCCCAGAATCCTTATATTCCGGATACGCCTTATACTTAGCCATCAGGAGTGTACCTCCTGCAGCAGCTTCATTATCTCCGCACTCAGCGCATCCAGCTCCGCGTCAATCTCTTCCAGCGGGCGCGGTGGCTTATAGACGTAAAAATGCCGGTTAAACGGAATCTCATACCCAACGACCCCAACCTCGCCGTCGCGGGCGTCGCGCTTATCGGCATTAATCCAGGCGTCCGGCACGTGCGGCAGCACTTCCGCCTTTACATAACCTTCAATCAAATCGCTGGTCGAAACAGACGGATCGAGCGCTACGTTCTCATTGTCGCGCAGGTCGGCGTCCTGCTCAAACTCCACCACCTGACCGCGGTACGCAAACGCGCCGTACAGCGGCTGCGCATCCTCCTTGAGCACCTTTTTAACGACCGGCTCCGCGTCCGGGTTTTTGCGGGTAATGGCCTCGATAAACTGCTTATGTTCTTTAGCATCCAGCTTAACGGCGGCGGCTTTGAACACCTCTTTGAGCGTCAGCTGGAACTGATTGAAATCATCGCTCGGCTCAGCGCGACCACCCGCTTTACCGTCCAGTGCCGTCTGGATTTTTTGCGCTTTTAACATCAGCGCACGCTGTTGTTGCCACAGCGTGGCGTCGAGCAGATCTTTAATCTGCTTCTCTTTAAGCTCGGGGAATTCGGCCTTGATAACGGCGCGTGCTTCCACCTCGAACTCGGCAAAACTACCGTAGTTCTCGTCCTGCCAGAAGGCACCGAACGCGTCGTACAGGCACGCCATCGGCGCGTTGAGCGGTTTTGGGGCAAAGCGCAGTACGGCGATGGATTCATCCGTGACCTGTGCCGTTAAACGCAGCGGGCGCTCAATGGTCAGGCGGCGGAAGCCAAAGTCGGTGCTGTTGAATATTTTGCAGGCGAATGTGCGTTTGTCATCGGCTTCTTTAAGATCTACGACCTCGAATTCGCCAAAGGTGCGGGTGATAAGCCGAATATCCTCCTCGCTCATCATGTTGCGCTTCGCGCCCAGTGACTTACGCATTTTGCTGCACAGCTTGCTGGCGTCGATCAGCTGGATCTTGCCCTTACGCTCCGCTGCCTTTTTGTTCGACAGGATCCACACGTAGGTGGCGATCCCGGTGTTGTAGAACATGTCGGTGGGCAGGGCGACGATCCCTTCCAGCAGATCGGCTTCAAGGATGTAGCGGCGGATCTCGCTTTCGCCGCTGCCCGCGCCGCCCGTGAACAGTGGCGAACCGTTGAGGATGATTCCGATGCGCCCGCCGGTATCGGCATCGCGCATTTTGCTGATTAAATGCAGCAGGAACAGCAGTGAGCCGTCGGATACGCGCGGCAGGCCAGGCCCGAAACGCCCGTCAAATCCTTTGCGATGCTCGTTGTTTACGTCAGCTTCGATTTTCTTCCAGTCCACGCCAAACGGCGGGTTCGACAGCATGTAATCAAAGCGGTCGGCAGGAAGCTGATCGTTAGAAAGGGTGTTACCCAGCTTGATGCGGCTGACGTCCTGACCCTTTATCAGCATGTCGGCCTTGCAGATGGCGTAGGATTCCGGGTTCAGCTCCTGCCCAAACGCGCGCATTACCGCTTTTGGATTCAGCTCGTGAACATACTCCATCCCGGCCGAGAGAAAGCCTCCCGTACCCGCCGTTGGGTCGTAAAGAGTTCGAATAACGCCCTCTCTGGTGAGCGCTTCGTCATCCTCCATAAACACCAGCGAAGTGGTGAGGCGCACGATATCGCGCGGCGTGAAGTGTTCACCGGCGGTTTCATTCGAGCTTTCGGCGAAACGACGGATCAGCTCTTCAAATACCAGCCCCATATCATGGTTGGAGATGGCCTGCGGGCTGAGATCGGTGGTGGCAAACTTCTGCACCACTTTGTAGAGGAGATTAGCATCATCCAGCAACCCAATGAATTCGCTGAATTTGAAGTGCTCGAAAATCTCCCGCGCGTCTCTGGAAAAATATTGAATGTAGTTTTCCAGGTTGGCCTTGATGTCATTTTGCCCCATTTTGCTCAGGTCCAGCGGTGAGGCGTTAAAGAACGTCAGTCCATTGGTGGCGCGCAGAATTAACTTTTCTTTCGCTTCTTCCGGTAGGGGAGACGATCGGACTTTTTGAGCCTCAATAACAACGGCCTCTTTCGTCTCTTCAAGCACACATTCCAGGCGGCGCAACAGGGTAAATGGGAGAATAATACGGCCATACTGAGATTGCTTAAAATCACCGCGCAGGAGATCGGCGACAGACCAGATAAAGGCTGCCGTTTGGGAGAAATTCAGGGTACTCATAAAAGCGTCCTTGCCCATTTTTAAGGCATTTTGATGATCAATTAAAACCCTCTTTTTATCATGGTTAAAACCATTGATCACTAAAAACCGATCTAAATCAGTATGTTATGGATATATATTGCAGTGATTTATGGATTTAATGAATGTATTTTTCAAAATAAATGATGGAGTCTGGTTATATAGCATTAACGCATAATCGCCACAGCACCCACCCGCCAAACCCCATCAGCACCACCCCCGCCGTGCGCTCTATCAGCCACAGCGCACGGCTGAGCTTCTGCTGGACCGCGGGCAAACCCATCAGCGACACCAGCGCCAGATCCCAGACCAGCACCACCATCACCATCCAGAGACCGCAGGTCGACTGCTGAAGCAGCGTCACGTCCGGTCCCAGTAGCGCCGTCATCAGCGCCAGATAGAACAACGCGTTCTTCGGATTAAGCAGCGCCGAGCCGAGCCCCAGCAGGATCTGCTTGCGCAGCGAGGGGCAGCGCTGACGGGGTTCATTCAGCGCCAGTGCCTGCGGTTGGCTGCGCACAAGATGCGAGCCGATCCACAGCAGGTACAGCGCCCCGCATACCTCGATAAGCGTAAACAGCCACGTAAACTGGCGCAGCGCGCTCCAGCCGATAATCACCAGAACAATATAGAGCGCGTTACCCGCGGCGATGCCGACGCACAGCCCGGCGCTGCCGCGCAGTCGGTAGCGCGCCGCGTAGCCCACAAGCAGGAAAAAATCCGGACCCGGGCTCAACAGCGCAACAAAATGCGCCAGCGCCAGAGCGAGAAAAGCGGAAGGGAAGAACAGTTCCATAGCGACCTCAGTTAACCATCTGAGGACAGGCTACGGCGCTGCAGAACCTATTTATTGTCTGATATTGATCGGCCCGTGGCGTACTGGCGCGGCGTGGCGGCGGTATAGCTGACGAAGGTCTTATGAAAATGGCTCTGATCGGCAAAGCCGCTCTGGTAGCTGACGTCGGCGATGTCGTCCCCGGCACGTAGCCGCGCTTTGGCGAACTCCACGCGGGAGATGTTGAGGAAGCTGCCCGGCGTCAGGCCGGTGTCCTGCCGGAAGGTGCGGATCAGCGTCTCCTTGCGCAGCGAGAAGCGTTGGGCAAGTTCGTCGAGAGAGGGCGGGCTGGTGAGATTGGAAAGAAACGCCTCCTGAACCTGCTGGCTGGTTGGCCGAAGCGCGTCTGCGTTATCCGCGCAGCGGGGAAGGGCAGAAAGCAGCGCTTCCACGGACGCTGGAGACATTGTCTTAACGACGTCCAGGTAATGGGCAAACAGGGCAGGGTTACGAATCACCTGTAGCGCCAGAGGAAGATCGGTGTCGATATAGAGCATATGATAGCTGCGCGACTGCCCGTCGACGGGGTTGCAACTGTGCGGCGCATAAGCCGGGATCGCAATGAGGTCCCCGGGATGAAGAATGTACTCTTGGTCATGGCACACGCAGCAGGTCTGGCCCTCAACAATCGCGCCGATGGAGAGTTGAGGGTGACAGTGGCGTTTGTACGCCTGCGTGCTCTGCCAGGTGCTGCGCAGCTCAATGCCCCTGGCGCGGTGAAAAGTCTGGCGAACGTATCGGGTATCGGTCATGGAAACTCCTTCTGGACGTTTTTTATACCACGTCAGCGAACCGTCCGGCACTGCTTAACTCAGAACCTTCCGGATATACCCAACTTTACGTCCACAGCCAGTCATGTTGACTACCCTTAATACCCTAAGCGGTAAAACATGGAGATTCGATATGGCTTATCAGACAGTAAATCCTGCCACTAACCAGCTCATCAAAGAATACCCCTCACATACCGACGCGGATATCGAAGCGGCGCTGAAGGCGGCCGATGCGCTTTACCATTCGGAATGGGCGAAAGGCGACATCAGCCAGCGCCTGCCGGTGCTGCATAAGCTTGCCGACCTGATCGACGAGCGCGTGGAGGATCTGGCCAAAATCGCCAGCCAGGAGATGGGTAAGCTCATCGAACAGAGCCGCGGCGAGGTGAAGCTGTGCGCTCAGATCGCCCGCTACTACGCCGACAACGCGAAGCAGTTCCTCGCCCCGGTGAAGTACGACTCTGAACTTGGGGAAGCGTGGGTGGAGCATCACCCCATCGGCGTGCTGATGGCCGTCGAGCCGTGGAACTTCCCGTACTACCAGCTGATGCGCGTCCTGGCACCAAACCTGGCGGCGGGTAACCCCGTTATCGCCAAGCATGCCAGCATCGTGCCGCACTGCGCCGAGACCTTTGCGCATCTGGTGCGCGAGGCGGGTGCGCCGGAAGGGGCGTGGACGAACCTGTTTATCTCGTCCGAACAGGTGGCGAATATCATCGCAGACGATCGCGTGCAGGGCGCAGCGCTAACCGGCTCCGAAAAGGCGGGCAGCGTGGTGGCCGCGCAGGCGGCGAAGCACATTAAGAAATCGACCCTCGAACTGGGCGGTAACGACGTCTTCGTGGTGCTGGACGACGCGGACCTGGATAAAGCGGTTAAGATTGGCGTGAATGCGCGACTCAACAACGCCGGGCAGGTCTGTACCGCGGCGAAGCGCTTTATCCTGCACGAGAAAATTGCTGACGCGTTCCTCAGCAAATTCACCGAGGCGTTTAAGCAGGTGAAGATTGGCGATCCGCTGGACGAGAGCACCACGCTGGGGCCGCTCTCTTCCAAAGATGCGCTGGAAACGCTGACCAAACAGGTTAACGAGGCGGTGAAAAACGGTGCCACGCTGCACTTTGGCGGCAAGCCGGTGCAGCGCGACGGGAGCTTCTTCGAACCGACGATCCTGACGAATATCTCGCGCGACAACCCGGCGTACTTCGAAGAGTTCTTCGGCCCGGTGGCGCAGATGTATGTGGTGAAAAACGACGACGAAGCGGTCGCGCTGGCGAACGACTCCCACTACGGCCTGGGCGGGGCGGTGTTCAGCCAGGACATCGAGCGCGCGAAGAAAATGGCGTCGCGGATCGAGACCGGGATGGTGTACATCAACTGGCTCACCGATACCGCGCCGGAGCTGCCGTTCGGCGGCGTGAAGCGCTCCGGTTACGGACGCGAGCTGTCGGATCTGGGGATCAAAGAGTTTGTGAACCAGAAGCTGGTGGTGGTGCGTAAGTAACGCCAGAGATAAAAAACCTGCCAGCTGGCAGGTTTTTTTAAGGGATTATTGCACTACGATCTTGTCCCAGCCGCTTTTGAACATGCAGCTGTCGACTAACGTATCCCGGCTATCTGCATTCGCGTCTTCAACCGTGTAGCTCGTGGAAATATCCTTTTTCTTGTTCTTTTTGTCCGTTTTTTCCGAGCTCGAACCGGTCACCACGTTATCCGGAGGCAGATCGATCAGGGCCTGCGCTTCGCATTCGGTGAGCTTTTTATTCATCTCAGCGTCGCTCACGCCCGGTTTTACCCATTTGTACTGGACGCAGCCGGTGAGCATCAGCGTGAGGCTCAGAACGCAAAGCGCGGTAATGCGGTGTTTCATCAGAAGCTAACTCCACCGCCTACGTATGCGCCATCAATCAGGGTGTGGTTTGGACGACCATCTTTGCCGTCAACGCTCACGTGGCGGTAGCCTACTTTCAGCGTAACCGGTTTGATTGGGGTCCAGCTTACGCCGCCGTTAGCTTCAACGTAGTTTTTAACGCTGTTGTTCAGGCCTTCTGGTGCCGCATAGCCTTCGCCATAGACGTGGATGCTGTCGGTCAGCGCAACGTTTACGCCGCCGCCAATCGGGAAGGCCACGCCGTTATCGCCTTTTTTCGGTCCGATGTAGATGGCTTTTGCGCCCGCATTCAGCATCACCGGGCCCACTTCCAGGTTGTAGCCTGCGCCCACGCCACCGGTCTGGGTACCGTCGTCGGTGTTTTTCAGCCAGTTACTTTCGAGATAAACACCGGATGAGGATTTGCCCATTTCCAGGTTGAGGTTGGTAAAGTTTTTACCCTGCTCAATGCTGCCGCCCATTGCCAGTGCGGAACCCGAGATGGCGGTCAATGCAGAAAGAAGAAGAATGTTCAGTTTTTTCATGTTTCGTGCCTCATCATCAAATTAATCTGGGGGCACCTTAACAAGCGATGTTTATGACTGCAAATGTGATGCAAATCGACTTTTCATGCTGTAATTGTTAATTCTTTTATCTTTATTTGTAACGTTTAAGTTGGGTTGTCGGTGTGTCAACGCGCAAATTTGAGGCGTTGAGGAACAGTTTAATTTTTTGACTAAACGAAATCTGAACGAGGCAGGGATAGTGATTTGATATGCATTAATTGGGCTTCTAATAATTTCCAATTCCATTTCTAAAATCACATAAAAAAACAAATTTTTACATTTTTATGGTCATTATTCGTTCAGATGTCCGGCCACGTTTCCTTTTCATGTCATTTTTCTGACACGTTTGTTCATTACGTTGTGGGCTTCACTTTCCGGATGCTAACAATATGAAAAGAAAAATTATTCCTGTGCTTATCGGCTGTACGCTCTCTTTCTCTGGCCTGGCGGCGCAGCCCACGGCTGAGCGCTATGTCGTCAGCTTCCCTGACGGCTCACACGTGAAATACAGCGGCGCGTTTGCCGGTGCGTTTCCGAATGGACTCCCGGTAGGGATTGGCTCCGGCCTGCTGTTTACGGGCAAGCAGGGCGACGCTCTGACCTTCGCGACCGTGACCGATCGCGGTCCTAACGCCGATGCGCCCAAAATGGGTAAAAACGAAGCCAAAATTTTTGTCACGCCGGATTTCGCGCCGCTGCTGATGACAATTCGCGTTCAGAACGGAAAAGCGGAGGCAACGGATGCCCGCCCGCTGCATGATGATAAAGGCGAGATTAACGGCCTGCCGCTGCAAAGCGGCGTGATTGGAGCCACCAATGAGGTAGCGTTCAGCGATACCCTCAAAATTCTGAAGGGTGACAACCGCGGGCTGGACACGGAAGGCATCACGCCGGACGGCAAGGGCGGCTTCTGGCTGTGCGACGAGTATGGCCCGTTCCTGATTAACGTCGACAGCAAAGGGAAAATTCTGGCGATCCACGGGCCGCAGGCGGCGGAAGGGGAAAAATCCATCGCGGGCGGTCTGCCAAACGTTATCAAATGGCGCCAGCCTAACCGGGGCTTTGAAGGCCTGACCCGGATGCCGGACGGGCGGATTATCGCCGCCGTGCAAAGCACGCTGGATATCGACGGTAAGAGCAAAAAGCAGGCGCTGTTTACCCGTCTGGTGAGCTTCGACCCGGCGACCGGCAAAACGGCGATGTATGGCTACCCCATCGACAGCGCGGCCTACGACAAAAACAGCGACGCTAAAATCGGCGACATCGTGGCGCTGGACGACCAGCACATCCTGCTGATTGAACAGGGTGAGGATAAAAATGACGCGATGCGTAACCTTATCTACAAGGTGGATCTCAGCAAGGCGAGCGACCTGACCGCTTTCGACAAGCCGGGCGAGTACCCGGAGTTTGATGATGAGAAAACCCTGGCGCAGCGCGGCATTACCCTTGCTGCAAAAACGCAGGTCGTCGATCTGCGCGCGCTGGGCTGGAAACAGGAGAAGGCCGAAGGACTGGCGCTGATCGACGGCAAACGGCTTGCGGTGGCGAACGATAACGACTTTGGCGTGAAGGTGGCGATGCAGCATCCGGTTGAGGGCAAAAAGCTCAAGGACTATCGGGTGAACGAGGAAGGCAAGCTGACGCTGGATGATAAACCGGTGGAAACCACGCTCAGCGTGAAGCCGCTGAAGAAGCCGGAGTCAGAGAGCGAGCTGTGGATTGTGAAGCTGTCGGAGGCGTTGAAATAATTTTATCCCTCATCCTAACCCTCTCCCCACAGGGGAGAGGGGATTGTTCGGTGCAGATATTTATCAACGCGGAGCAGCTAGATAGTTTTAACGCTCTTTTCCCAGGTCTCGACCAGATGATCTCGCAGGCTTCCGGTTCCGTGCATTGTCACCAGAAGATTCTGTCGTGCGCGGGTAAAACCGACGTAAAGGCGCTTGATATCGTCACTCAGATCTTCACTGTCCCTTTCCTTTGCCGCATCCATAATGGCGACTGAGTGAAATTCAAGACCTTTACTGCTGGGCAGCGGCATGACGCAGAGGAAATCATTCTGCGGTGACCAGTGCTTTTTATCATCGCTGGAGACAATCATCTGGTAGGGGATCTTGCGGGCTTCGAGCCGTGGTCCGAGCATACCTGAAATGCTGTAGGTGGAGGGGCACAGTATGGCGATTTCCGACCATGAAACCCCCTGCTGACGCTGCTCTGTGACCCAATCAAGGACGCGTGTAATCTCCTCGTCCTGATTATCAAAGCTGTCCAGCGACGGATACTGCCCTGACAGCCCTCCTGCGGCAGGCTGCTGGTATTTGAGAGAGGCTTCTATGTGATTATTGAGATAATTAAATGCTACGCTGCTGGCAAAATGGAGTATTTGCCGGGTATTGCGATAATTGGTATCCAGAATCGTTGTGCGGCCCTGAGCCTTTATATCGACGCTGGAGAGGGTAAAATCGAGCGCTTTCTTTTTCTGATAAATTGACTGAGCGTCATCGTACAGGAAAAGCAGGGAGCTATCTTTATTGTCCGGCATCCTGGCGAGAATCCTTAGCCATTCCGGCTTAAAATCGTGTCCTTCATCGATCAACACGGCGCTGTACTGCTCTGGTTTGATCACGCCCTCTTCAAATGCCACCGTCAGCGCATTTTCCATCAGTTCAATAAAGTTTTTGCTCCTGGGGGGAAGACGCCGATGCGCGTTTAATTGTTGATAACACCAGGCGTGGAAATGGGTAATTTCGACAGGAAGACGGAGAGTGTGTTGCTCCAGTTGCGCTTTGAGCTTTTTGGCGAGCGTGATGTTGTAGCAAATCACCAGTATCGGTTTGGTGTTTTCAATATTGTTGGCAAGCTCTATACATCGGTGGTGCAAAATGAGCGTTTTGCCGGAGCCTGCCACGCCGTGAATGACCCTGTGTCCCGCCCCCATACTTCTGGCGAGTTGTTCCTGGTTCCTGTCCATCATGCAGACCACATCAGGGGTGTGGAACGTAAAATTATCCAGATCGACCCGCGTCACGGACGCGTTAATACGTACGTCGGGATAAAGATGCCAGCGAATGCGGTCGAGCTGTTGTGGGGTAGCGTGATGAACGAAGCGATGTCTGAGAAGGGATTCGAGCCGGGCGGAGATCTGTTCCCGGGTCATAAACTCGGTGAGCTCGTCTTTGCAAATCACCTGGCTGGTGGGCAATATTTCATTCAGCTCGTCGGGTGTAAAATTCTTTTCCAGCTGCGCCCGGGTGATATTGCTCAAGTACACCCCGTATCCATACGGCATAATAAAGCTGCCCTCATAATCACCCTGCTGCTGGCGAAGCAGAGGATCTTTTTTCAGGCTGTCAATGATGTGGAAGGTATATTGTCGAACCTGTTCGAGCGGGTTTTTTAGGGGCTCAATGCCGTTTTTGGTCTCATAATCAATATGCGTTTTATTCGCAGATTTTATTTTCGTGATAAACCAGTCTTTCACCTCAATAAACAACAAACCTTTTTCCGGTGCCAGAATCACAAAATCAGGATGCTCTTGCCTGTCTCCCATTCGGGTATCATACCAGCAGGTACATTGTTCGCTGAGCCCACCCTCAAGAAGCCTCGCCAGCCTTTTTTCTCCTGCCGTAATCTTCTCGCTACAGCTGCTGATTGTGGGAATAATGATTGCCATATTACGCCTACCAATTCATGAGAATTATATAAATCCATTTAATTAATATTTTAAGGAATATTAATCAAAGCATGATTGCATTATTGGTAAGAACATTAACAGACAATATAGCAAACAGAAAGGGCGACACCCGCATTTTGCCTGAATGAAATACGCTCCCTTTTCTGATTAAAAGGGAGCAACGATTTACTTCTTCAGCCCCGCAAACGCTGCTCGGATTTCTTCTTCCGGCAGTTGGATACCAATAAACACCATCACGCTGTGCGGCGCTTCATCGCCCCACGGGCGGTCCCAGTCGGCGCTGTACAGGCGCTGTACGCCCTGAAACAGCAGGCGGTTCGGCTCGCCGTCGATCCACAGCATGCCTTTGTAGCGCAGCAGCCTGTCGGCAAACGACAGCAGCAGGTTTTCCATTACCCGGGAGACCTCGCTGATGTCCACCGGATAGTCCAGCTCCACCACAATCGACGCCACGTCGTTTTGCTTGTCTCCCATAAAGTGGAAGCGCGGTTTCGTGGTGACGTTCTCCTCCAGCATAAAGCCGTTGGTGTTAAACAGCTGGGATAGATCGATATCGCCATGCGTCACCGTATAAATCGGCGCGCGTGAATTGATGCGCGTCAGGCGCTCGCGGAGTTTTTCGTTGTCGCCCGCCACGTCGGTTTTGGTCAGCAGAATGCGGTCGGCGTAGCCTACCTGGGACTGGGCAATGGTGAACTGGTTCATCTGCTCGTCGGCGTGGACCGCGTCTACCAGGGCAATCACCCCGTCCAGCAGGTAGCGCTGGCAAAGAATATCGTGCGAGAAAAAGGTCTGAATAATCGGGCCGGGGTCGGCCATGCCGGTGCACTCGATCACCAGGCGGTCGAAGCCGATGTCACCGCGATCGCGGCTGTCGAGCAGGTCCAGCAGGGCGTCTTCCAGCTCGTTAGAGCGGGTGCAGCAGATGCAGCCGTTGGTCAGGGTTTTGATTTGCGTGGCGCGGTCTCCGATTAATTGATCGTCAACGGAGACTTCGCCAAATTCGTTTTCGATGACGGCGATTTTGAAGCCGTGCTGCTCGTTCAGGATGTGGCGCAGCAGGGTGGTTTTACCGGCGCCGAGGAAACCGGTCAGCAGGGTAACGGCAATCGGGGTCATGGTCTCTCCTTTAGCAGCAGCGGACGCCGCCTTCTCCACTTCCGCCGTAGCGCGCTTCCTGACGCTCGCGGAAGAATTCGGTGTAGGTCATGTACGGCTTATCCGGATGGTTGGTCTTCATATGCTCAACGTAGTTGTCATAGTCCGGAATGCCAATCAGCATCTTCGCCGCCTGACCGAGGTATTTTTTTGCTTCGCCTAAGTTACCAAACATTGAGGGTTCCAGATAGAAGAAGCCCGGAGGCGTGCAGCGATCCGGGCCTACAGTGACAGGCTTAATTAATGGTGTGAAGAGGTCTTCACGCCGCCTTCCGGCACCGGCACGTACGGGGTCTCTTTATCCGTACGGCCTTCGGTGTTGCGCACTTTCATCCAGGTTTTGATGCCGTAGAAGATAATGCTGTACACCACCACCAGGAACAGAATGCTCAGACCCGCGTTGGTGTAGTTGTTCACCACGATATGGTTCATGTTAGCAATCTGCTGCGCGGTCAGATCCGCGCCGCCTGCGGCAATCTTCTCTTTGTACTGGTTAGCCATGAAGAAGAAGCCTTCCAGCTGCGGGTTGGTGCTGAACAGCTTCAGGCCCAGCGCCCAGGTGGTGCAGAGCAGCAGCCACAGCGCAGGAACCACGGTCACCCAGATGTATTTGGTGCGCTTCATCTTCACGAGGACGACGGTACCGAGCACCAGGGCAACGGCTGCCAGCATCTGGTTAGAGATACCGAACAGTGGCCACAGGCTCTTCACGCCGCCGAGCGGGTCGACAACGCCCTGATACAGCAGGTAGCCCCACAGGCCTACGCACCCGGCAGTACCCAGAACACCCGCTACCAGAGAGTCGGTTTTCTTCAGGAACGGCACGAAGTTGCCCAGCAGATCCTGCAGCATGAAGCGGCCCGCACGGGTACCGGCATCCAGCGCGGTGAGGATGAACAGCGCTTCGAACAGAATACCGAAGTGGTACCAGAAGCCCATGTCCGCCCACGGCAGCACTTTGTGGAACACGTGTGCGATACCCACGGCCAGCGTCGGCGCGCCACCTGCGCGGTTCAGCACGGACGGTTCGCCAATGTCCTTCGCGGTCTGCATGATCTGCTCAGGCGAGATCACGAAGCCCCAGGAGCTGACGGTCGCCGCCGCGTGTGCGCTGGCCTCTTTCAGCTGCGCCATGATCAGCGCGGTATTTTCCCCGCCCATCTCATGCAGGTTTGGCATGGTGATGCCCAGACCCGCCGGTGGAGTGTTCATCGCGAAGTACAGGCCTGGCTCGATAATCGAGGCCGCAACCAGCGCCATGATCGCCACGAAGGACTCCATCAGCATCGCGCCGTAACCGATAAAGCGCGCGTCGGTTTCGTTAGCCATCAGCTTCGGCGTGGTGCCGGAAGCGATCAGCGCGTGGAAGCCTGAAACGGCGCCGCAGGCGATGGTGATAAACAGGAACGGGAACAGGGCGCCTTTCCACAGCGGACCGGTGCCGTCAATGTACTGGGTCACCGCCGGCATTTTCAGCTCAGGGTTGATGATGACAATCCCGATCGCCAGCCCGACGATGACACCGATTTTCAGGAAGGTCGCCAGGTAGTCGCGCGGAGCCAGAATCAGCCACACCGGCAACAGGGCGGAAACGAACGCGTAACCGATCAGCGCGAAGGTGATGGTGGTGTCTTTAAAGGTCAGCGCCGGGCCCCAGTACGGGTCGTGCGCAATCACGCCGCCGAAGTAGATGGAGGCGACCAGCAGCACGATACCAATGACCGACACTTCACCCACGCGGCCTGGGCGCAGGAAGCGCATATAGATGCCCATGAACAGCGCAATCGGTACGGTAGAGCAGACGGTGAAGACGCCCCATGGACTTTCGGCCAACGCTTTCACCACGATCAGCGCCAGCACCGCGAGGATGATGATCATGATCAGGAAGCAGCCGAAGAGGGCGATAGTGCCCGGCACGCGGCCCATTTCTTCTTTGATCATCTCGCCCAGCGACGAGCCGTTACGGCGCGAGGAGATAAACAGCACCATAAAGTCCTGCACCGCCCCCGCCAGCACCACGCCCGCCAGCAGCCAGAGCGTACCCGGCAGGTAGCCCATTTGCGCGGCCAGCACCGGGCCGACCAGCGGGCCCGCGCCTGCAATGGCGGCAAAGTGGTGACCAAACAGCACGTAGCGGTTGGTTGGTACGTAGTTAAGGCCGTCATTGTTAATGACCGCCGGGGTGGCGCGCGTCGGGTCGAGCTTCATGACCTTCTGCGCGATGTATAAGCTGTAGTAGCGATAGGCCACAAGGTAGACGGAGACCGACGCGACCACGATCCACAGGGCGCTGACGTGTTCGCCCCGGCGTAATGCGACAACCGCCAGACAGAAAGCGCCGAGGATCCCGAGTAAGGCCCAGGGCACGTGCTTAAGTAGTTTTTTAGTATCCATAGTAAGACCTGGTTTTTTTATGTAAAGAAAAAAGGGTCAGGGTTCGTTGTGAGGAGGTATTGATTAATGCTGGAGCGATCGTGCCAGATCCGCGCGCGCGTAAAGGACGGTAAATGAGTGAGTGGTTGAAAGTGATGGGTGAGCGGTCAAAGGACGCGGCGAGTGGTTCAGGCTCGCCGCTGGTCGGGGAAATTATGTGATTGAGATCACGTGGTTTTCCGGGCTGCGCTCCATCGACAGGTAGCTTTCCAGCGTCTTGATGAGCTTCTCCTTCAGCCAGCTCGGCTCCAGGATCTGAATATTCGGCAGCCAGTAGAACAGCAGCGGCAGGATCTGGTTTTCGTGTGCCGCCTGGCAGCGCAGCGTGACGCCGCCGCGCCGCTCCTCCAGCAGCTCCTGTTCCGGCAGGAGATCGCGACGCAGGAAGTAATGTGAAATGTTATCCTTAATGAATATTTTCACGGTGAAAGTAGTTTCGGACACCCACGGGTCGAGGCTTTTTTCCAGCAGTTCCCGAACATTTTCATCAGGAGTAAAAAAGGTTTTTTGAACATCAAACCAGCTAATCTGGCTTAATGAAAAGGATTTCAACCGGCTATTTTCGGTAGCTTGTAAATACCATATATTTTTTTTGTTAATGAGTTTATAGGGATTAATCAGACGGGTTTTACCCTTATAAACGATCTGACAGATATTATGGTTCTTAATCGATTTCTCGATTTTCGCTAAATGGCGGCGGATATCACGCTGCACCGTGTGCTCTGCGTCATTACCGAGGATAAGAATATGGTTTTCGTCGACGCGCGCCTCCAGCTTTTGCCAGAAGTCCGTATTTCTTTCAGGGAAAAAGTTATCGGCATTCAGGAAGTTAGCCAGAGCATGATGTAATCCCTGCCCGCCGGGAGATTGGGCGGAGTGGATCAGTCGATATAGCCCGTTACCGGTATGTTCAACAATGGGCGAGAGCGCATTTAAATCCCGGTAGACGGTACGCTCGGTAATTTTAAATTTCTCCATTAGCGCACTGCGGTTTACCACCCCGTGTAAATGTAGCTCAAGGAGAATATCGACCAGACGTTCAGCCGAGCGGCTCCGCGTCGTTTTAGCCATAAGGTCTTCCTGTATATTGGGTATGCGCTGAACAATGCAAAAGCACTGACCGGAGATGTCAGTATTCAGGCACAGAAAATTTCTCTTATGGGTATATAACGGCGTGATTTAGCGGAAACCTTAGCAATTTTTGTAGAAAGCGGCGCTGGCCCGAAAAAAGGCCAGCGCGAGGGGGATCACACGACGGCTTCCATCTCCATCATCACCGGGTGGAAACGGCGCTTAAAGTAGATCAGGCCGTGTCCCGCTTCACTCAAGATGATGTTTTTCACTTCGACAAGATAAACCAGATGCGTGCCGATGGTTTGCACCTGGGTAATCTCGCCTTCCAGGCTCGCCAGCGCGCCTTTCAGCACCGGCTGCCCCAGCGGGCCTTTCTGCCAGCAGGAGAGGGCAAAGCGCTCCTCCATTGCCATCCCCGTCATCCCGGCGAAGTGGCGGGCCATGATCTCCTGCTCGTGGTTCAGCACGTTGACGCACAGCCTGCCGTTGCCCTGAAAGACCGGGTTCATGGCGCTGTTGGCGTTAATGCAGACCATGACCGACGGCGGGGTATCCGTCACCGAGCAGACGGCGGTGGCGGTAATGCCGCAGCGTCCGGCGTCGCCCTCGGTGGTGACCACATTGACCGCCGCCGACAGGCTGCTCATTGCGTCGCGAAAACGCAGGCGTTGTTCATCTGAATGCATTGTAACCTCCCGCTGCGCTATTTCAGCAGCTTGTCGAGCATGTTGATATCGCTGTTGTTGTGCAGGTGCGGCACGGTCCAGCCGTGCTGGTCGTACTCGGACATGCAGCGGTCGACCATTGCCATCATCTTGTCCATATTCCCGGAGCTTTGCGCCTGACGCAGGCATTGCAGGCGGATCTCATCCTGGCTGCCGGAGTAGTTGATTTCGTACAACTCGTGACGACCCCCAAACTCGCTGCCGATGGCGTCCCACATCAGTTTCAAAATCTTGATGCGTTCGACGTGATCCATTCCGTTGGAGCCGCGCACGTACTTCGCCAGATACTGGTCGATCTGCGGGTTGTTCAGGTCCCGCGCGCTGGACGGCAGATAAATCAGCCCGGAGGTCACGTTACGTTCGATGATGTTCTTGATCTTCGCGTAGGCCATCGGGGCCATCACGCGGTAGGTTTGCAGCGCCGCGTGGTCCGGCAGGTACGCGCCGTTCACCCACGGCGTGGCTTCGGAGCACATGGAGTCGCTCAGCGCCCAGAACATATTGCGCCAGGCCACTACTTCACCGAGATCCGCCTGCACGCCGCGGAACTCAAGGGTACCGGTGCACTCCAGGGATTTCTTCAGCAGGGCGGTGATGAAGTCGAGCTTCACCGCCAGACGCACGCAGGCCTGCAGCGGGTACATGCGGGCGAAGCCGCCCTCCATCGTCCAGCGACGGCAGCGGTCGAAATCGCGGTAGATCAGCACGTTTTCCCACGGGATCAGCACGTTATCCATCACCAGGATCGCGTCGTTCTCGTCGAAGCGGCTGGAGAGCGGGTAGTCGTACGGGGAGCCGGTTGCGCCTGCCACCATCTCATACGAGGCGCGGGAGATCAGCTTCACGCCTTCGGCATCCATCGGCGCGACGAACATCAGCGCGAAGTCCGGGTTTTCGCCCATCACCTGCGCGGAGCCAAAACCGATCATGTTGTAGTGGGTCAACGCCGAGTTGGTTGCGACGACTTTCGCACCGCTGACGATAATCCCGGCATCGGTCTCTTTCTCCAGCTTGATGTAGACGTCCTTCACCTCGTCCGCCGGCTTGTGGCGGTCGATCGGCGGGTTGACGATGGCGTGGTTGAAGTACAGGCCGGTTTCCTGAATGCGGGTGTACCAGCTGCGGGCGTTCTGCTCGAACTGACCGTAGAAGGCAGGGTTAGCGCCGAGGGCGCAGCCGAACGCCGCTTTGTAGTCCGGCGTGCGGCCCATCCAGCCGTAGCTCAGGCGCGACCACTCGGCGATGGCGTCGCGCTGCTGGCGCAGGTCGTCGGCGCTTTTCGCCACGCGGAAAAATTTGTGGGTGTAGCCGCCGCTGCCGGTGTCGGTGCCCCAGCACAGCGTGTCCTGCATGTCCGGCTTGTGCAGCGCATCGTACATCTGGGCGATAGACGCCGCCGCATTGCGAAACGCCGGGTGGGTGGTGACGTCCTTAACGCGCTCGCCGTAGATATAAATCTCACGACCGTCCTGCAGACTTTTTAAATACTCTTCGCCGGTTAACGGACGTTTGGCATCAGCGCGGAATTCTTCAGGCTTCATAGGGACCTCGTATCGGAAGATGGTTGTTAAATTTATGTTTTGTTTTTGTTGTTTAATTGAAGCGTGAGAGGGGCGGAACGTGAAGGGACGATTGGGACAACGGCGGGTACTTTTCGGGCGGGATTGGGATTTGTGATCTGTGCGGGTTTTTGGCGGGTGGCGCTGCGCTTACCCGCCCTACGAACCGTGATGCGTTCAGGAAACCGGTACTTTCTGCGCCCGATACGCGCTGGGCGAGCAGCCCGTCAGGCGATTGAAAAACCGGGCGAAATAGGCTGGATCTTTAAATCCCAGCTGCCAGGCAATCTCGCTGACCGCGCTGTCGGAAAACAGCAGCAGGCGCCTGGCCTCGCGCAGCTGCCGGTCGAAGATCAGCCGTTTCGGCGAGCGGTTGGCGAAGCGGCGGCAGATGTCCGTCAGGCGGGATTCGGTCAGGTGCAACTCGCTGGCGTATTCCGGTACCGTCCAGTGCTGGTGATAGTGGGTGTCGATCAGCTGGGTAAAGCGCTGGAACAGCTTCAGCTCGCCGCGCATCCCGCTGGCCGCGTGGTCGTCGAGCTTCGCGTTGCGCAGCAGCAGGGTAAATACCGCCTGCGCCAGCAGGACCAGCGTATGCTCACGGCCCGGCAGCTGCGCCGTGGATTCCCGGGCGATGAGCTGCCAGTAGTGCTTCAGCGCCGCCAGTTCGTCAGGTTTGTCGGCAAGCGACAGGCAGATCCCCGGCAGGCCAAACGCTTCCCGCGTGCCGGGGTAGAGCACTTCTAATAGCGGCCAGATGAGATCCTCGCGCACCGTCAGCACGTGCCCGTCGCTGTCGGATTCGGTGATAAACGCGTGCGGCACCGACGGCGGCGTCAGCACAAATAGCGGCGCCTGCACCGAATAGCGGTGGTCGTCGAGCTGGAGTTCAATCTGTCCGGTATCGAGAAAGTGCATCTGAAAGTACTGGTCGTGACGATGCGCCTGCATGTCGCGGCCAAAAAAGGCCGCCATGCGGGCGAACGACTGATAGTGCACGTCGTCGGTGCCCAGACTTTCGTCGTACTCCTTGCTGATATCAATGTTGGCGATAGGGCTCTGGCACATGATCGTTCCTCTGTTGAACCCGCTGCGTCATCGGGATGCGCGTCAGCACCAGCGCGCCGACCACCAGCAGACCCGCCACAAACCACAGCCCGGAGCTGAAGCTGCCGGTCGCGTCGCGCAGGATCCCAATCAGCAGCGGGCTGACTGCGGATCCGACGTTACCGATGGCGTTGATCACCGCCAGCGCCACCGCGCGTGACTGCAGGCTAATAACCTGGTCCGGCGTGGTCCAGAATATCGCCATGGCGGTAAACGATCCGGTTGAGGCCATGATGATGCCAAGCAGCTGGATCAGGCTGTGATCGGTCACGGAGGCCAGCATCCATCCCGCCGCGGCAAACAGGTACGGCAGGATGGTGTGCTTTTTTCGCTCTTTCAGCCTGTCGGAGCGGCGACTCCACCAGATCATCCCGAGGATGGTACAAAACTGCGGGATCGCCGCCAGCAGGCCAATCACGATATTGCTGCTGCCGGTGTTGAAGCTTTGCAGGATCTGCGGCGTCCAGATGTTGATCGCGCTCAGCGTATTGGTCAGACAGAAGTAGGCCAGCGTGTAGAGCAGCACGGCGGGCGTAAGCACCTCGCGCAGCGTCGAGCGCGGCGTGACGGATTGGGCGATGGCGACCTCCTGCTCGCGCGCGATCATCGTTTTCAGCGCCTGCTTTTCGTCCTCATCCAGCCTGGTGGCCTGATCCGGCGTGTCGTTGAGGTAAAACCAGGTCACCACGCCGAGCACCACCGACGGCAACCCCTCCAGCAGAAACAGCCACTGCCAGCCCTTCAGGTTCCACAGCCCGTCCATCGCCAGAATATACCCGGAGAGGATCGAGCCAAGCATCATGGTCACCGGCATGGCGATCATAAACAGCGCGTTGGCGCGGGCGCGGTGATAGGCCGGGAACCACCAGGTGAGATAGACCAAAATCCCTGGCAGGAAACCGGCTTCCGCAATGCCTACCAGCATGCGCAGGACGTAAAGCGTTTCGGGGCTGGTAGCGAACATGGTGCAGGTGGAGGCGATGCCCCACACCACCATGATCCCGGCGATCCAGCGGCGCGCGCCGACCTTCGCCAGCATGATATTGCTGGGGATCCCGCACAGCACGTAGGTGACGTAAAACAGCGTCGTGGCCAGGCCAAACATGGTCGACGTGAGGCCCAGATCTTTGCCCATCGTCAGCCCGGCAAAGCCGATGTTGATGCGATCGAGAAACGAGAAAACAAACAAGATAAAGAGAAACACGATCAAACGACGGAACAGCTTATTTATTGCGCGATGTTCTACATCTTTATTATGCAGGGTTGAGGTCGTCATGTTGCGCTCCACATCGTACGTTTAGTAGACGGATTTATTGTTATCAACTGCTGTGGTGACGTCGGTAAAGCGGGCCGCTAGCGCTTCGGCGCTGCGGGCGAGCAGGGTGGTATCCACACCGACCGCCACAAACAATGCGCCGAGGCTGAGATAGCGTTTCGCCAGCTGTTCATTCGCCATCAGGATGCCGGGCGCTTTGCCTGCGCTGAGGATCTGCGCGATCGCCTGCTCGATGGCGGCCTGCACCTCCGGGTGCTGCGGATTGCCGGCAAAGCCCATGTCGGCGCTCAGATCCGCCGGTCCGATAAACACGCCGTCGACGCCTTCCACGTCCAGGATCTGCGGCAGGTTTTTCAGCGCCTCGCGGGTTTCGATCTGCACCAGCACGCACATGGCGTCGTTAGCCTGATGCAGGTAATCCGGGATGCGGTTCCAGCGCGACGCGCGCGCCAGGGCGCTGCCGACGCCGCGGATGCCCGCAGGCGGGTAGCGGGTGGCGCTTACCGCCAGCCGCGCCTCGTCAGCGTTTTGCACCATCGGCACCAGCAGGGTTTGCGCGCCTATGTCCAGCAACTGCTTGATCTGCACCGGATCGTTCCACGACGGGCGCACTACCGGCTGGCTGGGATAGGGGGCGATAGCCTGTAACTGAGTTAACACGGTCTGCACGCTGTTCGGCGCGTGCTCGCCGTCGATCAGCAGCCAGTCAAAACCGGCCCCGGCCAGCAGCTCGGCGCTGTAGCTGCTGGTCAGCCCCAGCCATAAACCGATTTGCGGGCGGCCCGCCTTCAGCGCCGCTTTGAATGCGTTTTGCATGGTCGCCTCCTTATACAAAGCGACAGCTGATGGAACCCATGTTGCCGTAGTCAACATGGAAGGTGTCGCCTCTGCTGGCGGCAACCGGACGGGTAAACGAGCCGCCGAGGATGATCTGTCCGGGCTCAAGCTGCACGTCGTACGGCGCGAGCTTGTTCGCCAGCCACGCCACGCCGTTCGCCGGGTGGTTAAGCACGCCCGCGGCGACGCCGGTCTCTTCGATCACGCCGTTGCGGTAGAGCAGGGCGGAGATCCAGCGCAGATCCAGCGCGTCGGGCTTAATCGGACGACCGCCGAGGATCACCCCGGCGTTGGCGGCGTTATCGGAGATGGTGTCGAACACCTTGCGCGGGCGCTGGGTCTCCGGGTCAACGTTGTGGCAGCGGGCGTCGATCAGCTCCAGGGCGGGAATGACGTAATCCGTGGCGTTGTAGACGTCGAAGATCGTGCAGTTCGGGCCGCGCAGCGGTTTTGCCAGCACGAAGGCCAGCTCCACTTCGATACGCGGGACGATAAAGCGGTCGACGGGGATGTCGCTACCGTCGTGGAAGAACATGTCGTCCAGCAGCGCGCCGTAGTCCGGCTCGCTGATTTGCGAGCTGGCCTGCATCGCTTTCGAGGTGAGGCCAATCTTATGGCCTTTCAGCACGCGGCCTTCGGCAATTTTCAGGCTCACCCATTCGCGCTGTACGGCGTAGGCGTCTTCGATGGTGATCTCCGGGTACTCCAGCGAGATCGCGCGGATCTGCTCCCGGGACTGTTCCGCCTGATGCAGGCGGTGGGCGATCAGGGTATGGGTGTGTTTGTCCAGCATAAAAGACCTCAGCGAAAGAGCGCGTGCACGTTGTTTTGTTTGTAATTGAGCGTCGGATGCAGTTCGTCTATCTCCAACGACAGCGCCAGATATCGGCTTGCCATCAGCGCCGCGAAGTGGGTTTTGATCAGCGCAAACAGCATCTCCCCCACGGCTTTCCGGCTCTCCAGGCTGCGCCCGGCGCCGATCTTCAGCGTCATATGCACAAAGGCGTAATCATGCTTACCGTCCGCCATCTGCCAGGTGTCAAGCCAGTAGGCGCGGCTGCGGATGCCGCCGAGCGGGAAGATGCCCGTGGCGGCCAGCGCCTCGTTCACTTTGGCGAACAGCCCCGGCAGGTCGGCCTGCGCGCGGATGTTGTCGGTACATTCAGCAATAAAGTGCGGCATAACAACTCCTTATGCGGGAAGCGGGAAAACGGCGTTGACCTGGCCGGTGCCGGAGCTGGCGAACAGCTCGGTGAGGAACTCCACCTTGCCGTCGTATTTATCCCAGCCCAGCATCCCCAGCAGCATCACCGTGTCGTGCATGTTCCCCTCGCCGTAGCAGTAGTCGGCGTACTCCGGCAGCATGCTGCAAAACTCTTTAAACTGGCCTTCGCGCCACAGCTTGACCACCCGCTCGTCCATCTGACGGTCGAACTCGCGGGTGTAGCTGTTCATCCCTTCTTCCGCACGCTGGTCGTCGATAAAGCGGTGCGAGAGCGAGCCGCTGGCGAGCACCGCCACGGTGCCGTCGTACTTTTCGATGGCGCTGACGATGGCCTCGCCCAGCCTGCGGCTGTCGGCGAAATCGTGAACCGTGCAGAACGCGGAGATGGAGATCACTTTGAAGTGCTTATCCGCGTTCATGTAGCGCATCGGCACCAGCGTGCCGTACTCCAGCTTGAGGCTCGGGATGTTGTGCGCCTTGGCGCGCACGCCGAGCTTCACCGCTTCGTCGGCGATCAGCTGCCCGAGCTCCGGGTTGCCGTCGTAGTCGTAGGTCATGTCGCGGATAAAGTGCGGCAGCTCGTTACTGGTATAGACGCCTGAAAAATGATCCGCACAGTTGATGTGGTATGCGCTGTTTACCAGCCAGTGGGTGTCGAACACGATGATGGTGTCCACGCCCAGCTCGCGGCAGCGCTTGCTGATCTCTTTATGCCCGTCGATGGCCGACTGGCGGCAGCCGTGGTTTTTCCCCGGCAGCTCGGAAAGATACATCGACGGCACGTGGGTGATTTTTGCCGCTAACGCTAGCTTGCCCATTGTCAGATCCCCCATTTTGGAATCGGATGGTCGCCCATGGAGATGCAGACGTTCTTCATCTCCGCGAACACTTCAAAGCTGTACTCGCCGCCCTCGCGGCCGGTGCCGGAGGCCTTCACGCCGCCAAACGGCTGGCGCAGGTCGCGCACGTTCTGGGTGTTCACGAACACCATGCCCGCTTCAATGCTGCGCGCCAGACGGAGCACCTTGCTGACGTCCTGGGTCCAGATGTATGACGCCAGGCCGTACTCCACGTCGTTCGCCAGGCGCAGGCCTTCCGCCTCGTCCTTAAACGGCAGCAGGCAGGCCACCGGCCCGAAGATCTCCTCCTGCGCCACGCGCATGCGGTTGTCGACGTCCGCCAGCACCGTCGGGCGCAGGAAGTTGCCGCCTTTCAGGTGTGCAGGCAGATCGGTCGGTTTGTCCGGGCCGCCCGCCAGCAGGGTGGCGCCTTCCTCAATGCCGAGGCGGATATAGCCGGAGACTTTCTCCCAGTGCTGCTGGCTGATGAGCGCGCCAATCTGGGTGTTCGGATCGGTCGGATCGCCCACGCGCAGGCGATTGGCGCGTTCGGCGAAGCGCTTGACGAACTCCGGGTAAATGCTCTGCTGGATGAAGATGCGCGAGCCCGCGGTGCAGCGCTCGCCGTTGATGGAGAAGATGGTGAACAGCGCGGCGTCCAGCGCGCGCTCGATGTCCGCATCTTCAAAAATCAGCACCGGGGATTTGCCGCCCAGCTCCATGGAATATTTCTTCAGCCCGGCGTTTTTCATGATGTTGCGCCCGGTGGCGGTGCCGCCGGTGAAGGAGACGGCGCGCACGTCGTGGTGGCGCACCAGCGCGTCGCCTGCCGTCGCCCCGTAGCCCTGCACCACGTTCAGCACGCCCGCCGGAATGCCCGCCTCCAGCGCCAGCTCGCCCAGACGGTCGGCGGTCAGCGGCGAGAGTTCAGACATCTTCAGCA
Source organism: Enterobacter cloacae complex sp. P6RS (assembly GCF_014982245.1). NCBI lineage: Bacteria > Pseudomonadati > Pseudomonadota > Gammaproteobacteria > Enterobacterales > Enterobacteriaceae > Enterobacter > Enterobacter cloacae complex sp. P6RS. The sequence continues at coordinate 46,103 of NZ_JADCLB010000013.1, read as the reverse complement.
CCGCGGTGTTGCCCAGCGCCAGGCACGGCGCGACCTTCCAGGTGGCGGTCATAAACGGCACATTCCACGGCGACACCAGCGCGCAGACGCCCACCGGCTGCACCAGCGTGTAGTTGAGCATTTTGTCGTCGACCGGGTAGGTTTTGCCGTTCATCTGCTGGCATACCTCGGCGAAGAACTCGAAGTTGTGCGAGGCGCGCGGGATGAGCACATTTTTGGTCTGGTGAATCGGCAGGCCGGTGTCGGCGGTTTCCATGGCGGCGATCTCGGGCACGTTCTGGTCGATCAGATCCCCCAGGCGACGCATCAGGCGCGCGCGCTCCTTCATCGGCAGGTTGGCCCATTTCGGGAACGCCTCTTTAGCGGCGGCAACGGCCTGATGAATTTCCGCTTCACCGCCGGAGGCGACTTCCGCTAATACCTCGCCGGAGGCCGGGTTAGTGGTATGGAAGTACTCGCTTCCGGCGACGTTTTTACCGTTGATCCAGTGGTTAATCTTTTTCATTTTGCAGTCTCCTCGCTGACAATCCGGTTCACCAGGCGGCCCACGCCTTCCACTTCCACCACCACTTCATCGCCCGGCACCACATCGGACAGCCCCTTCGGCGTGCCGGTGGCGATCATGTCGCCCGGCTGTAGGGTCATAAAATCGCTCAGATACGCAATCAGGTAAGGAATGCTGAAAATGAGATCGGCGGTGGTGCCTTCCTGACGCAGTTCGCCGTTGACGAAGGTGCGCAGGGTTAAGTTATGCGGATCAGGAATGGCTTCTTTCGGCACGATGTTCGGGCTGATGGGGGTTAATCCGTCGCGGCTTTTGACCCGCAGGTTCGGGCGGTAGTAATTTTCCAGGTAGTCGCGGATGGCGTAGTCGTTGCAGACCGTGTAGCCCGCGACATAATCCATCGCCTCGGCTTCGCTCACCTTACGCGCGGTTTTACCGATGACCACCACCAACTCCGCCTCGTAGTGCATGTATTCGATATTGTTCGGGCGCACCGAGGTCTGGTTGTCGCCATTGAAGGTGTTCGGCGCTTTGATAAACACCAGCGGCTCGGTGGGCGGCTTGAAGTCCAGCTCGCTGGCATGATCGGCGTAGTTAAGACCGAGGGCGAACAGCGTGGCGTGTTCAGGCGTGCGGTGGGAAAGGGCAACGTCGCGCTCGTTCACCACCGGGTTTTCCAGCGGCGGGAAACCTTCCGCCAGAATCCGCACGCGATCGCCCGGGCGGATCTTCACGCGGCTTTGCGGCGTGCCGAGCAGGATCGCATCACCGGGATTGAGGGTGGCGAATTCGCTCAGGGCGCTCAGCAGTTCGGCGGCGCTGCGCTGCAGATCGGCGGTGTTCCAGTGGTCCGCTTCGCGGCCGTTGATCTCGGTGATGATGGTCAGGTTGCCGACGTTATCAACGGCGGCCAGCTCGCCAAGCGGGCAAAAGCCGTCCCGGCATTTGGCCTTAATAGCCGGACGGTAGAAGCTCTCTTCCGGCAGGCTCACCTCGTTGGCCAGCGCGTACCCGGCGATGTAGGCCGCGGCGTCCTCTACGCGCACCCTGCTGGCGGTTTTACCCACAACCAGCGCCACCGTCGCGCCGCTTAACACCGTTTCCCCCTGCGGGAAAGGAATGGGCTCGCCCGCGCGAATCACCGTGTTGTGCGGTTTGATAAACCACACCGGCGTTTTTGGCGGCGTGTTGTAAGGGGCTTTTTCAAACGCCTCAGCCCAGGCTTCTTGCTGACTCTGGTGGTTCAGCGCGACGGCAAATACGGTACCTTTCATTCACTTACTCCTCACCCCGACGGTCCGGGTTATAATTTCATTAATATGTTAATGATCTGTTTTTATGCTTTTGCTGTTTATTTCGCAATCAGAAGTGAAAAATTTGTGATATGAATAACAATAAATTTACATTCTGGATTTTAATCCTATGTAAATCAGTTGATTAATAAAAACGAATGGTTTCTGTTAGACTTTCTGGCAGGAAACGTGTTGTTTATAAAAACATCTTTTATGAATTGTTTACTTGTTAATGATGTGAAGGGGAGAGGCTATGCATGATTCATTAACCATCGCGCTTTTGCAGGCGCGGGAAGCGGCGATGTCGTACTTCCGTCCGATTGTGAAGCGGCATAACCTCACCGAGCAGCAGTGGCGCATCGTGCGCGTGCTGGCTGAACATCCGTCGATGGATTTTCACGATCTGGCGTTTCGCACCTGTATTCTGCGCCCGAGCCTGACCGGCATTCTGACGCGCATGGAGCGCGACGGCCTGGTGCTGCGCTTAAAGCCGGTGAACGACCAGCGCAAGCTGTACGTGTCGCTGACCAAAGAGGGAAATGCGCTGTACGAGCACGCCCAGGCGCAGGTGGAAGAGGCGTATCAGCAGATTGAGGCGGAATACACGCCGGAGAAGATGAAGCAGCTGACGGCGCTGCTGGAAGAGTTTATTGAACTCGGGAACCGGCATAACGCAGCGCGGGAAGAAGAGTAAAAACCACAAATTCCAGGATGATTTTCGTAAAGTTTTCCCTTTCCAGGCCGAAAATTCTGTATCTGTCTGAGGAAAGAGAAAACATGTTAAACCGTATCAAGATTGTCACCAGCTTAATGCTGGTTTTAGCGATATTTGGCCTTTTACAACTCACATCCGGTGGTCTTTTCTTTAATGCTCTGAAGAATGACAAAGAGAATTTCACCGTCCTGCAAACCATTCGTCAGCAACAATCCACCCTTAACGGGAGCTGGGTTGCGCTGCTGCAAACCCGTAATACCCTGAACCGCGCGGGCATCCGCTACATGATGGATCAGAACAATATCGGCAGCGGCGCGACCGTTAACGATCTGATGCAGATTGCGTCTGCCTCGCTGAAACAGGCGGAAAAAAACTGGGCTGACTATGAAGCCCTGCCGCGCGACCCGCGTCAGAGCGACGCCGCTGCGCTGGAAATTAAACGTAACTACGATATCTACCACGGTGCGCTGGCTGAGCTAATTCAGCTGCTGGGGGCGGGCAAAATCAACGCCTTCTTCGACCAGCCGACCCAGAGCTACCAGGATGGATTCGAGAAGCAGTACGTGAGCTACCTGCAGCAGAACGACAAGCTGTACCAGATGGCGGTTGAAGACAGCAACAGATCTTACACTCAGGCTATCTGGGTGCTGATCAGCGTGCTGGTTGCCGTGCTGGTGGTGATCGTGGCCGTCTGGCTGGGTATCAAGCAGGCGCTGATCTCTCCGCTGACGCGTCTCATTGACAATATCCGCCACATCGCCAGCGGCGACCTGGTGAAGCGCATCGACGTGGAAGGCTCTAACGAGATGGGCGAACTGGCCGACTCGCTGCGTCATATGCAGGGCGAACTGGTGCGTACCGTGGGCGACGTGCGTAACGGCGCGAACGCTATCTATAGCGGCGCGAGCGAAATCGCGATGGGCAATAACGACCTCTCTTCCCGTACTGAACAGCAGGCCGCTTCCCTGGAAGAGACCGCTGCCAGCATGGAGCAGCTGACGGCGACCGTTAAGCAGAACGCCGAGAACGCCCGTCAGGCGAGCCACCTGGCGCTGAGTGCGTCTGAAACCGCGCAGAAGGGCGGCAAGGTGGTGGACAACGTGGTGCAAACCATGCGTGACATCGCGGGCAGTTCGCAGAAAATTGCCGATATCATCAGCGTGATCGACGGCATTGCCTTCCAGACCAACATCCTGGCACTGAACGCGGCGGTAGAAGCGGCGCGTGCGGGCGAGCAGGGCCGTGGTTTTGCGGTGGTGGCAGGAGAAGTGCGTAACCTGGCCCAGCGCAGCGCCCAGGCGGCACGCGAGATCAAGAGCCTGATTGAAGACTCCGTGGGCCGCGTGGAAGTGGGGTCAACGCTGGTGGAAAGCGCCGGTGAAACCATGGGTGAGATCGTGAACGCGGTGACCCGCGTGACCGATATCATGGGCGAGATTGCCTCTGCGTCCGACGAGCAGAGCCGCGGTATCGACCAGGTCGGTCTGGCAGTGGCGGAGATGGATCGCGTGACCCAGCAGAACGCCTCGCTGGTGGAAGAGTCAGCCGCAGCGGCGGCGGCGCTGGAAGAGCAGGCAAGCCGTCTGACGCAGGCCGTGGCGGTGTTCCGCATTCAGCAGGAGCAGATGAAGGCGCGCGAGTTCGCTGCCGCGAAAAGCATTGCCGCGCCGGTGATGTCGCGTAAAGTCGCGACGGCGGACGCGGGCGATAACTGGGAAACGTTCTGATCCAGCGCGTTGTGCCGGGTGGCGGCTACGCCTTACCCGGCCAACGGAAGCTTGTTGTAGGCCCGGTAAGCGAAGCGCCTCCGGGCGATATTACAGAGGCAGGCGCATGGCGCAGCGCGTTTCATACGCGAAACCGTGCGCTGTCTCTTCTTCCCTTTTCCGACGCAGTTCAGGCGTCAGCGTCGTCATTTTTTCAAACCCCAGCCGCGTATAGAAGGGCGCATTCCACGGTACGTCCCGGAACGTCGTCAGCGTCAGCGCGGTCAGCCCCCTTTTACGGGCGCAATCTGCCACGCAGGCGATGAGCTGTCTGCCAATCCCTTTTCCCTGCCAGTCCAGATCAACCGAGAGTTCGACAATAAACAGTGATGACGGGTGGGCTTCGGCAAGGACAAACCCGACGGGCTGGTCGTTTGCCAGCGCCAGCCAGCTGAGCCCGCGTTCGGCATAGTCGAGGTGTTGCTCAGCGGGAATGACCTCGCCGTCGGCAAGCCAGGCGAGTTCCGGGATGTCGCGGAATCGCCCGGCCGCCGCGCGTTCAATGGCGGACAGGGCGGCAACGTCGCTGAGGGTGGTGGGGCGAATGCGAATAGTCATGGCGGCAAGTATAGCCTGACCCGTCGACATTATTCCGAGCAGATCAGCACCGGCGAATAAAAATTGCTGATCACCAGCGCGTCTTCCGGCGTGCGCTCTATCGTCAGAAGCCTTTTATTGCCCAGCGTCAGGCCGGCAACGTATTTTTCAAAGACCCCGGGCGGCATCGCGTCATGGCTAAAACGCTCCACTTTTTGAATGACGATCTCATACAGTTCGTCCTCCACGTGACGCCATTTAAACATCTCCTGGCGGGAAACCTCCCAGCTGCGCGGGGCATTCACCACGTTGCCGTTAACCGTGATGTACCCCGTTTTGTCGGGGTGAAAGCGCATAATGACCTCACCGTCAAAGGTGAAATTGTGGCTGTCGCGCTCGTCGGTAAACGTCAGGTTTCCGTCGCAGGCTACCGACAGCGGAGGCGTGTGAAAATACCACGCCAGCGCTGTGCCCAGCAGCAGCAGGTTGAGGATCAGGATTAGCCAAACTTTTTTCTGTCTCATATCACCACTCGTAATAGTAAAGCGTACGACAGGCGCTGGCTTTACCCCGCGTGAGGGAGCATTGGGAGAGCACCAGCCGCCCTTCGTGGCCGTAGAAAAGCGTTCTCTGAATGTGCATGTAGAAAATCGAATTTTTCAGGCACGGAAGGTGACCGTCCTTTTGAAGCGTTTGCGCGAGCTTAATCGCCTTCCCGTGAAACACGTCCGCCAGCGGCGTAAAGGTGTAAACCGGACAGGTGCCGATATGCGTCAGCAGATGGATATCCCGCTGCGGGGCGTCTGGCTTGATGAGCGCGATCCAGATGCTTAGCGCAACGACGACCAGCGAGAGCGCGCCGCAGAACAGCCATTCCGGGCGAACGCGCCATGCAGGTTTCACCGTTTTGGCGATCGGGGGGGCCTCCTCCAGCGGAGTGACGGTGACGTCTGCGCTGAGCATAAAGCCCGTTTTCGGTACGGTAACGATAAACAGCGCGTCGGGAAGCAGGGTCGCCAGCATCTTGCGCAGAATGCTGATGTACTGGTTTAAGGAGTTGTTAGACCCCTGGAGCCCTCGACGATCCCAGACTTCCTGGAGAAAGGTTTCCCGTTCGACCACGTTCCCATGATGCTGAACCAGCAGCCTCATGATGGTATTGGCCGTGCAGGTGAGGAGCTGCGCATCCTCATCCGGCGCATTGATAAGAGAAACAGAGCCGTCCTCGTCGTTATAGACGATGGCGTCAGCAAGCAGGTATTTCATAAGTTGTTGTAATAAAAACAGAGATAATGAATGAAAAAAGGCTTACGCCCGCAAGGCTGCATTGCTGGCTATTTTAACGCCACTGTTACCGATAACATTGATCCAGACAGGTTTTTGGGTGATTTAATAAGTCAGCGTGATAATCACGTCATCAATAAACTCCCCGGTACCGGTTAGCGGCTGTGCCGGGACCTCGCCGTAAACGGTGTAGTTCTGGGTGCCGCCTGCAGGGTTGGTGACCTGCAGCGCATCGCCGCTGTTTTGATCTCCCCAGCGTTGCGTGGCCGCCTCATCCTGCCAGAGACCGTAGCGCAGGCAATGACCCTCGCTGTTGCAGAGCTGCCGCTGGTTACCGCTGGCATGGTTGCCTTTTCCCATGGCAAGGGTGAACGCGGTTCCGGCCGGACAGCGCGTGGTGAGGGTGGCGGAGGATCGCGTCGGGCTCAGGGTAGCGGTGCTGGTCAGCGTGCCGAAGTTAAGCGGCGTCACGCGCTCGATGTAACACCCCTGGCTGATTTCGGCCTGCGCGCTGGTGCCGCCCTGCACCTGCTGCCCCTCTGCGGAACCGTCCGAGCAGTTTTGCAGCGCGTCCTGGCGCAGGGCGCTGTGCCAGGCGATGCGCAGATTCATGTTGTAGTTGTAATAGTGGTAGGCCGGAAGCTGGCTTTGCCCTGGCGGAATGGTAGCGATAAGCGGAAAGGTACCGCTGACGTTGGCATTGCTTTCCGCGGCGAGGGTCTGCTGAATCAGGTTCCCGTTGCTGGCAGGCCCCAGCTCCTGAGAGCGCGCTGCGCCGTTAAGCAGGCGGAAGAGAAGGGTGTACTGTTTCCCCTCCTGATCTCCCTGGGAGATCATCTCAAAGGGCGGGGCGTCTACGCTGCTCAGGCAGACGTTAATATATTCCGTCCTGCCCTCGTTGTCGGCCTGGCAGCTAAATTTGACCTCGGTGTTGACGGAGGTGGTATTGCCCGCCACGACGTTGCCAAAGTTAATGGCGGGCATGGAGGTTATCCAGCAGGCTGTCGCCATCGCCTTCACGGACAGGACGAGCAGCAATAATAACGGCGCTCTTAATGACACAGTTGTTCTCCGATATTCTGTATAGATGACGCGGTACGGGGCGCCGGAAGCGTGACCCGGCACTCTCCCTCACCGGTCTTAACCACCAGTTCGCCCGGCAGGGGCGGATCTTCAAGCCAGATAAAGCCGTCGCGTCCCACGATGGTCGCACCCTGCGGCGTTGACACGACGCTGCCCAGCGGGAGCGGCCTGCGGCGGCTGTCGACCAGCCGGGCCTGAACCGTGACGGCGTGATGGACGTTAAACTCGACTTTCACCGCGCTGCTGTTGCCCGGTCTGGCATGCATGTCGGTAACAGGGGCGATCACATCGGCAGGCAGATCGAGCGGGTTAATGCTGACTTTGCTGTTGTGGTAGCGCGGCAGGTCGGTCAGCAGGAGATAACCGTCTTCATCCGTTTCACCGGCCGGGCGGTTTTCCAGCATTACCGGTACGTGCCCAATGCCGTGCGTGGACACCAGCGCCATGCCCTGCTGGATGTAGCGCAGCGGGTACAGGCTGCCGTCCAGCAGCGTCAGGCTGCCTTCGGCGGAGGCGTACTGGTTGCCCTGGTTGGCACCTTGCTGCAGCCCAACGTGCCATTCGCCCGCTCGGCCCAGGTAGCCGAGGTCCGCATATCTTTCACGTCGTTCGCCGAAGCCCTGGCCCAGCTCCCATGACCAGCCGCCGGCCTCATCGTCCGGCTGGTGGCGGTAATCCATGCGCGGCGTATCCCGGCTGACCTGAGCGGAGAGCGTGTCCTCGCGACCCAATGGGACGGAAAGCAGTAGCTGAACGTGGCTCGACGCGTCCGTAAACGAGCGGGTGTAGCTCAGCGTGGTGGAGATGTGTGCCGGCAGCGATACCGACCAGGAGGCGTTGAGGTAACGCTCTGTGCTGCCCTGAATGTTCTGCTGTACCCAGCCCGCGCCTACGGTACCGAAGTGGGGGATGGACTGGCTTACCCAAACGCTGTCGCTGCGTCTGACGGGCGCGGCACCGCTCATGCGGGCGTTGTCGGCGAAATCCGCCTCGGTACGGACGGTGCTGGCAGAAATGCTCGTTCCTCTGCCGTTCCACTGCCAGCCAAGGCCCCACTGAACGCCCTGCCCATAAGGGCTGTCGCTCACGGCAACGTGCTGGCTGACCACCCCCAAGGCGGGAGAGACCAGCCAGTCAGTGCCCATACCCACGTTGCGCAGCCTGCGCTGCTGTTCCGTATGCAGCGCTAGCGTCAGGCTATTATTCACCCCATAGCGCCAGCCCGCGTCCAGCAGCGGCGAGGCGGCATAGTCGTCGGAGCGCAGGGCGTAGTTTTCGCGCATCCAGCCGATGTCCAGCGAACCGCTGCTCAACCCTTCCGCCAGCATGCCCGGCGCGCCGTAGAGATCGAGCTGTACGGTGCGACGCTGGCCGTTGATATCGGTAATGACCACCTCCGCCTGTCCGCTTCCGGTGAAGGAGGGCAGGGTATCCAGCAGAAAGTCTCCCGGCGTGACGCGCTGGCTGCTCTGCTTAAGGCCGTCAATATACAAATCGACCGTGGAAGGCAGCACGGCCGTGTCGCTGTAGCGGCTACGCGGTTCGGTATTGAGCTGGGGATTGAGCTCAAAGTTACGTGCCCAGTGCAGCCCGCCAAAGCGCACCTGTCGGCTCCAGCCGGTGCCGGTGGTGACGCTGTCGCCCAGCGCCAGCGTGGTCAGCGAGTCGGTGTTGTCCCACTGCCAGCGGGTTTCGAGACGCGTATGGGTCGGTCGACCGGCGCTGTTTTCCTCCCCGACATGGCTTGAAAAACTGCTGCTGAACGTTCCGGGTAGCCCACCGGACGCGGTCAGCATGGTCTGAGCGTTAAGCTGGCGCTTCCCCTGCACGTCGCTGGCGTAGAGCGCATATCCGAGCGTATAGGCGTTGACGGGCTGCGCATCAGGATAGCGGTACATCGGCGTGGGCCTTGAGACGGTCAGATGCTGCTGGCCCTCGAGCGCGTCTGCCTCTGCGGTAATCGACACCTGCTGGGACAGCACGTCGAGATTGACGTTCAGGCCCGGCAGGGAGGTCAGCTCAACCCACTCTGCGCGATCGTCCGGGGCGTGAAGCCCCAGCTTTTTCATGTCGCTGCGGCTTATCCATAGCGCATTATCCACCACCCGGCAGGCCCATAGCTCGCCTCGCGGGGCGTGGTTCACGGTAATGGCCAGCCATTGCACGGTGTCGGCGGGCTCAGTCCGGGCTGACAGCATGAGCGGTAGCCAAAACAGGAGCGCGAGAAGCGAGCGGGCGCAGGGGTATCTGGCTGGCATGATGGTCATCATTAAGATAGACGCGCAGCGAGCTGAGCGCGTGACGTGTGGGCTGCTTGAGCGATAAAAGGGCGGTTTGTCCCGGGAGCACATAGCCCGCCAGGCCTTTAATCGACCCGACAACCTTCCCATCGGCCGTCAGGGCCTCAAGATGGCTCAGGCGGATGTGGCGGTTTCCGGCGTTAAAGCAGCGGAGAGTGGCCGGTATGTCTGCCTGCTCACAGCTCAGGGCATCGTGGCTGACGGGCGCGCTCTGGCTCCCGGCAATAAACACCGGAATCGAGTAGCGCAGCAGGAAGTGTACCGCGGAGGGGTTGGCGGCACGGGACGCGGCGTCCGGCAGTTCGTCAATAACCAGCCGGTAACTTTGCTCCTGCGCACGGATGCCGGGCTGCATGACAATAATGCGCACCAGCTGCTGCTGGCCCGGCGCCAGTGAAGTCATCGCCGGGCTGGTGACCACCTCCCCGGTGGACACCAGCACATCTTTACCGTTTTTTTGCGTCCATTCGTATACCCGAATCTGCGCATTGATGGCCGCTTTCCCACTGTTTGTGAGATAGACCGCTGCTGCCCGCTGGTCGCTCTGCAGATCGAGCGTTACCGGGGCCACCTGAAGCGTGGCGGCCAGCGCGTAGCGCGACAGCAGCGCCAGCATCATGAGCCACAGAATGAAGCAGGGAAGGTAGCGACGCACGATCAGTACTCCAGTTTTAACGTGATATCGTCGCTGTAGTTCCCTGCCTGGGCGGTTGTCAGCGCCCCGGCGTCAATGACGCCATACAGCGTTTCTTCCTGTTCCGCACCGTTGCCGGTATCGTCCAGACCAGTCGTCTCGTTGATTTGCTTCTGTTTGCCTTCGTCAGCAAAGAGTTTCCACGCAATCTTCTGCGCCCCGGTTTCGCCGTTTTCCGGCTTCAGCCAGAAGGTGCCGCTTTCGCCGTCGGGGCTGGTGGCGGTGAGGGTGAACGGCGTGCCGTTGGTACAGACGATATCGACCTGCGTTTTGGCCAGGATTTCGCTCGACTCATCGGAGCCGTGACGCGAGAAGTTGAGGTCGTTGGCTTTAAGGGTGCAGGACTTCACGACCTCAAGTGATACATGCATCGTCGCGCTTGCGGTACTGTCTGCGGCGATCGCAGCAGCAGGAAGCAGGAGAGCGGAACAACATACAACGGTGGGAATAATTTTCATGATCTTATTTCCTGACGTGAGTAACAGTGCAATTACAAAGCGAATGACTGAGCGTCCAGCAGGCAGCGTTTTTGATGGCATTCCGCCAGGGTATGGCAGCAAAAAGTGGGGCAAGGCCATAAGCAGGCGTTGCCGCGCAGAACGATGACCCGATCGCCAGCATTCAAAATGAAAGGGGTCACTTTCTCCCCCACAGATAGCCCTGGCCGTAATCGGCCGCGCTCGCGCAGGCCAGCGCGAAATCACCCGCGGTTTCGATGCCTTCGATCAGCACCTTGCTGGCGACGCGCTTGCACTCGCGGGTGAGATGCAGAAACTTCGCCTGCTCGGTCCGTCCGTTCCAGAAGGTATGTTTGTCAATTTTGATGCCGCAGAAGCGGATCTGGCTGGTCAGCAGGTCGGGAAGTAGGTCTTCACAGACATCGTCTGCCCACACTTCTATCCCCCACTGATGGAGCGTCGCGATGCATTTCCTCAGCGCCTGGCTTTGCGTAACGTCGAGTTGGATCATCGTATGGAGATCGGTGATCTCGATAGCAAGTTTCTCCGGGCTCGGGGTTTCTTCTTTTAGCCTGTCGAGGAAGTCCGTTTCCAGCAGTAAATCCGATGTTGCATTGAGGTAATACTTGTCGCCATCCTTGCAAAACATGGCGTGACGAAGCTGCGCAAAGAAGTGCACTTTACGCTGCGTCGCCGACAGCGAGCCAAAGTAATCTTCAAGATTTACGTTGGGCTTTGCTGTGGACAATACCTCCCAGGCAATCACATTTTCAGTGCGCAGTGCCCGGATGGATTCGAACTTATAGCCGGTTAGCATGATAAACGTGCGTAACGCTCCGTGGTGATTTCAGGAGCTTGGAATTTTACGGATCTGGATTTTGGCGGGATATTTATAGATAAAAATGGCTTATATAAAGTGTTTTGATCTAATTTATAAGGATAATGTAGGATTATTTATTTTCATAAGCGCCCGGCAGAACGCCGGGCGCGACGCGTCTTAACCCGCCTTGCTGACGATTTTGATTTCGACCATGCCGATTCCAAGCTCGCGGGGTGAGTGCCCAAGGATATTCCCTTCATTCGTGGACTGCGGGTCCGGCGGTACGATCACCAGGGTATTACTGCGCGAAGGATTCTCAAAGTGCAGCGTGTGCGTGCTCACGTCGTTTCCAAGCGTTAACGTCTGCTCCTGATCTCCCACGCGAACGGGGACGGGCTTGTTGGCATTGGGTCCATAAGCCCTGGCGGTGATCACCAGGTCGAACTGTTCCGGCAGCGGATGGGTGTACTCGATTTTCACCTCGTTGCCCAGCTGCGCGTTTGACCAGCGTCCCCACGACTCCGGACGGGAGATGCCGCTAAACTGCTTCACCTCTTCGGGCGCGCCGGCCACGTTAAAGATAAAGCTGTCCGCTTTATAGCGGATGTCGTTGTCGACGATTTTCAGCATGTCGATGTTGTGCTGATAGCGAGCCGTATCAATCACCGTATCTTTAAAGGCGGTTTTGCCTTTCCACTGGGCTTTGTCGACATGCTGCACGGTTTGCTCCCCGCCAAGCTGGCCCTGAGAGACGCACCAGTCCGTAGAGAGCGCCAGCGGCTGCGACCAGAGCTGACCCATTTTGTAACACCGGTCAATCCAGACGAAGTTATCGCGAGGGGCGAAATCGGCCAGCTGGAAGCGCAGCGGCGCGGAATACTCGCTTTCCGGCAGCGGTTCGACGCGACTATCCGACACGCGCACCAGCAGCGGCAGGCGGAAATTGCTGCCGGAGAAGGCAACGGTGTTTTTATCCCGATCGACGGTGAAGTCTTTCATCTCTTTCGGGAAATTCCACAGGCGGATGATGTCGGGCTTCCAGGCGAGGATTTTCTCCTTCATGTTGAGGAACACTTCCGACAGGGATTGCCCCGACAGCGTGCTGCGCCCGAGGCCAATAAAGTTGTCGCCCCCCAGAATGTCCAGCACGGTTGCGCCGTTATCCATGGAGTTGCGTTTGGTGGCGATTAACTCCTGCTGCGGCTGGTCGCCGCGCAGCACGAAGAACAGGTTGCTGCGATCCTGCTTGCTGAGCTGGTCCCACGCGCTGTTTTTCATCGCCAGATGGTCAGACGATACGACGATGACGGTGTTTTTAAACCAGGGCGAGGCTTTGATTTTCTCGACCAGCGCGGCGATGTGCTCCTGGCTACAGGTCACCGCACTGAAAGACTTGTTGTTTTTGCCGTCCACGTCATAGCTTTTTCGCTTACAGGTGCGCGAGACGAACCCGTCCGGATGGTGCGTATCTACCGTCAGCGCAAAGAGAGAAAAACGCTTCCCGGCGCGGGAAAGTTCCTCGAATCTCTTCCAGGTTTCGTCCAGCACCGTATCGTCATAGAAGCCCCAGTCGTTGCGGTAGGTGGGATCGGCAACCGTCGTTTTTAACTCTTCTGAGCCATACAGGTGGTCAAAACCGTGGGATTTCAGGAACACATCTTTTCCGGCAAAGCGCAGGTTTGCTCCCTGCATAAAGTAGTTTTCATAGCCGGAGTTTTTCAGGATATCGCCCAGGCAAATATTCTGCGGGAAGAACGTCGACATCGAGGCGGAGGCGTTGCCTTCAAAAGGTGCGAACAGCGGGATACCGCACTGGGAGGCCACCATCCCGGCGATAGTGTAATCCGTGCCGGGTAACTGCATGGTGTGGCTGAAATCGAGACCTTCGTTTTTCAGCGCGCCCAGTTCCGGCGTGAGGTTCGGAAACGCATCGTTATCAAAGTAGGTGCGCTCCAGGCTTTCACCGTAGATGTAGACCAGGTTGAGCTTCGGGTTGGCGATCGTTTTCGACGGCTCTTTATAGTAGGCCACGAAGTCCGGATCGCCGTCGCGCGACTGGGATTTTACAAGCTCGGTGATCTGATGAAACGCGGGGCTGGCGTCGACGGAGGCCAGCGCCAGGAAAAGCGCCAGCAGGCTGTAGCCATGATGGTGAGGAAGATGGCGACGGCGGCGCAGCACCCAGGCGAGCGCGCCGAAAATCGTCACCAGCGCCACGATCAGTCCCAGCCCCGGAAGGATGTATTTACCTACTCCCGCGCCCGTCAGGCTGTTCGTCAGGGTGTAGAGCACAGCATCGTTAATGCCGTCGCCGGTGAAGTAATCGCTGGCGTATAAGGTAATGTTTAAAACGATAAAAATGCCGAGCACCACCAGCGTGGCGATAAACCACCAGGTGTTACGGCCGGCTTTCCAGGCATAAACGCCGACGGAAGCCAGAAAAAGGATAAGAGAGATGAATTCTGACAACAGCATATCCTCATGACGCCAGGTGCTTCGCTGGCTAACTGTTTATTTTTGGTAAGACAATGTAATGGCGATGTCGTTTAGCTGCAATTTTAGTGTCACGAAAGTGTGCTGTTGTTAGGATTTGGTTTATAAAATCGTTTTTATGAGGATGGTCGCATCCTGATAAACGGACGCTGAGACGGTGGCAGGTAGGAAAAACGCTCGTTTAACGCCGCGATGCAAGCCTATCGCATTAAACGCGGCGTGTTGTGGCAGAAAATGGGGTGGATCAGGAGATGAAATTAACGCCTTGTTTCAGCACCAGATCGCAGGCTTTGGTTTTCACCTGTTTTGCCAGGGCGGAGTTGCCGAGGGTGCTTAGGTTAAGCTGTTGGCCGTTTTGCGCGTTAAGCAGGCCCTGAATGCCGTCCATATAGCTGGTATCCGCTTTTTGCTCCTGCGTGTCGAGACCCAGTTTACCCAGCACCTGGTTTTTCACGTTTTGCGCGTCGGTCACCGAGGCCAGCTTTTGCTTAGCGCAATATTCCAGAATCCCCGCCGCGTTGTTCATCGTGCCCGCGCTCAGGCTCTGGGAACTGTTGCTCAGGAGGCTGGTGAGAGAAGAGGCCGAGAGCCCGCCCTGGGCGCTGCTGCTCTCTTTGGTCAGCTCATTCGCGGCGCTTGACAGGGACTCCTGCCACGAAGCCGCTTGTGCTGCGCCGGTAATCAGCAGCGCGCCTAAAAAGGTGCTGATAAGAATCTGTTTTTTCATAATGGCTTTCTCAAAAAGGTCCGTTTTGGGCCGGAAGGGGTTCCAGTATATACCTGCGCCCTGCTGGCGATTCCTGGAACTGTCTTAATACTCTTTGCCGGTGACGCGGCTGCGGTAACTGTCCCAGTCGAAGATGACATACAGACTGTTGCCAAGCTTCATGCGGTCCATGACGCGTTCGCCCAGTAAGCGGGTCATCTCGTCAATGTTGTGGTTCGTCAGCATGCCGGTGGGACGTTTGGACGAAGAGCGGCGATCGACTATCTGGTTGATGATGACCTTTTCATAACGGGATTCCGTCTGCACGCCAATCTCGTCGATGACCAGTAGATCGACATTGCTCAGATCGTTAAGCAGCTGCTCTTCGCTGGTTTCACGGTTGCTGAAGGTGTCTTTCATGGCGGACATAATATCGGCCACGGTGATGATGAGGACCGATTTGCCGCGCAGAAGCAGTTCGTTGCAGATGGCGGCAGCAAGATGGTTTTTGCCTGTGCCCGGCTTGCCGCTAAAAATGAAGCTGGCGATATTGCCGTCAAATTCATCCACGTACTGACGCGCGGCGGCGAGCGCGTTCATCTGCCCGGTGGTCTCAACTTTATAATTATCGAACGAGCAGTTCTGGTGCAGGGGGCGAATACCGGAGCGGTTAAAGGTGCGCTGCATTTTCATCGCCCGGTTTTCGCGGGCGAGCGCGGCGGCACGAATTTTACCTTGCTCCTTTTGCCACGCCAGCAGCTCTTCACCCGTGGTGAAGGCGGGCTTCACGTTGGCTGGCATCATTTTTTGCAGACGTTTCATCAGGTCGCCGACGTTCTTCATTTCGCACCTCGGAATCCACTCGGGATCTGTTTATCCGGTTCTGAAAACGTGTTGATATCGCGCTTAGGCTGGCCATTGTTACTGGCGCGGGTAATTTGAAGATGACGCGCGAGCTTTTGCTGCCACTGAATGTGGGTGAACACTTTGCCTTCCGCCTGCCACCAGGCGATAAACGCGGCGAGCTCTTCCGCGGTGGCTGGCTGAGTTAACGCAATGCCCCACAATGCTGCCTGCCGCTGAAAATCTGCGTCAGGCTGCCAGCCCGCGTACAGGACAAATTTGCCCATCGGAACGGTTAGCGGGGTATTAACCGGTTCTTCAAAAAACTGGTTATCCAGCGTGACGTCGCTTGCCGGACGTGACATCTGCGCTTCGATCTCCAGAAGCTGCGCCAGACGTTCCGGCGTGATTGCGTAAAACGCCGGCGCGTTGTCGGCAAAAACCGCAACCGTGCCGCCTTCGGCGTGGATCAACACACCGCGTGGGTCGCGCATAAAGGCATCAATGCCAGCAATGCTGGTGGTCAGAATTCTGGAGGACATAACGCTTACTCAACTGATTACTACGGGCGTGATATGGGCTTATGGTAGCACAGAGAGGGGAGGGGATGGAGGGGATTTCCCCGGTGGCGCTGCGCTTACCGGGGCTACAGTCGTAGGCCTGAAAAGCGCAGCGCCATCAGGCAGTTATCACGCGATGATATTCAGCGTCACGTCGATGTTGCCGCGGGTCGCGTTAGAGTACGGGCAAACGATATGCGCCGCATCGACCAGCTTTTTGGCTTCCGCAGGATCCATACCTTCAACGTGGATATTCAGTTTTGCTTCGATACCAAAACCGGTCGGCAGCGGGCCGATACCCACTTCGCCTTCAATAAACGCCTCTTTTGGCAGGGTAAATTTGTCGCGAGCCGCCACAAACTTCATCGCGCCCAGGAAGCAGGCAGAGTAACCCGCAGCAAACAGCTGCTCAGGGTTCGTGACTTCTCCACCCATACCGCCCATCTCTTTGGGCACGCCCAGTTTAACGTCCAGAACGCCATCGGAAGAGGTCGCGCGGCCGTCACGGCCCCCGGTTGCTTTTGCTTTGGCGGTATAAACAACTTTTTCTAAAGACATGGCAGGTTCCTCATCTTACTTTTGTATGTGCTATTAAATAGCGTGCGATGTATATGGGTGAATTAAAACGCGTAAAGTATAGCCTTACGCGCGTTGAATCTGTTGTCGCAAAAGTTCCAGCTGCTGCTTGAGCGCCAGCATGGTGTCGGTATCACACTGTGCGGCGCACCCCACCGCGTGTGGGATACCCAGTGCCTGCTGCTGAAGTTCACGTCCGGCTTCAGTCAGCGTGACGGCGACCTGACGTTCATCTTTACGCGAACGGTGGCGGTTGATTAGCCCTGCGCTTTCCAGACGCTTCAGAAGCGGCGTCAGCGTTGCGGAGTCAAGAAACAGCCGTTCACCGATGTCCGACACCGTCACGTCATCCTGCTCCCACAGCACCAGCATCACCAGATATTGCGGGTAAGTCAGGTTTAGCGGCGCCAGCAGTTGCCGGTACAGCTTATTAAGCGCCAGATTTGCCGAGTAGAGGGCAAAACAGAGCTGGTTATCCAGCAGGAGCGCAGCGGTCGTGTCGTTCGTTTTTGCGTTCATGAAATGAATATAGATTGTGCACGATTTAATTGCAAGCAATTTTAGGGGCAAGTATAACGCAGCGCCACCTGAACGGCCATTTTACGGTAGTGCTGGCGCTGGGCCTGCTCGTCTGCACCCTCTTCAAACAGCAGGGTGAAGGTGTAGCTGTTGGCAACGTAGTGAAAGCTGAAGCTGCTGATCAGACGGTGAAGGTCGCGGGCGTCAACCGTCTGGCTGAAAAGCTGTTTTTCTTTGCCCCGGCGCAGGATGCCTTCCAGCAGGTCGAGCGCGCTGCGGTTGACCTGCCGCAGATAGTTTGACTGCTGCATAAAACGGCCGCGCTGCATGTTTTCCATGCAGATAATGCGGATGTAATCCGGGTGGTCGGCATGATAGTCAAAGGTGGCTTCAACCAGATGGACCAGCGCTTCGACGGGAGGCATATCCGCCAGGCTAAGCGCCTTTTCACTAGCGCGAATTTGGGTGTAAACGTACTCCAGGACGAGCAGGTAGAGATTTTCTTTGTTTTTAAAATGGTAAACGACCATGCGTTTGGTGGTACCTGCTTTCTCCGCGATCTGCTCCATGCGGGCGCCGTTCAGTCCAAATTCGGCAAACAGCGCGATAGCGCTCTGAAAAATTTTCTCTTTCAGGCTCGATTCTTCACTGTGATCGGGGTGTTCGCTGCCAGAGTTAGCCACATCCTTTCCTTATTTTTACTAAACGGACCAGAAAGATTATCTCCACGGCAGCGAAATAACACAAATATCAAACGCGCGGGCGTTTGCGGTAGAGCCATAGCCCGGGTATCGACAGCCCGATAGAGAGCGCACCGACGATGGAGGACGCCTTAAGAAAGTTGCTCAGGAGAAGAATCATCTGCGGCTCGGTGTAGCCAAAATGGCTGATTTTCACCGCGGAAATCATCGCCGTATAGGCAGATATGCCGGGGAACATCGGGATAACGGCGGCGACGGTGAACACTTTCGGATGCGCCAGATACCAGCGCGACCACTGAATACCGATGCTGCCGACCAGCATAGAGGCGATAAACGTCGACCATTCGATGTTAAAGCCCGCCGTCATCATCACCATTCGCGAGCCGTGGCCAATTGCGCCCAGCAGTGCACACCACGGCAGAGCGCGTTGCGGAACGTTAAATACCATCGCAAAGCCGACGGCAGGAATGGCCGCCAGGGCCATGTCCTGTGCCAGCGCCAGCAGAAAATCTATCACGCCCATCCTCGTAACCCCCACAGCGTCATCGCCATCACCACGCCGATGCAGGTCGCAAGCGTCAGCAGGCTGGCGATAGCCCAGCGTGCCAGCCCGGTGTTGATGTGCCCTTTAAACATGTCGGCAACGGCGTTGATCAGCGGGAAGCCCGGCACCAGCAGAAGCACGCTGGCGGCCATCGCAATCGTCGGGGTCGCGGCAAACTGCGGCAGGCGCAGCAGCAGGCCAGACACCGTGGTGGCAACAAACGCGGTAATGCAGAAGTTAATTTGCGGGTGCAGCTGCCGGTGCGTCAGCAGCTGGCGCACGTACATGGCGATGCTGCTGGCGAAAAAGGTGACGATCGCGCCGTCCCAGCCGCCTTTATTGAGCTTACAAAAACAGGCGCACGACAGCCCCACCATGAGCACGACCAGCCAGCGTGGATAACGTAATGGCTTGATTTGGTTAAAACGTTTTTCAATCTCCTTGAGATCGAGAAGCTTATGCTCAGCCAGGATGACGATGTGCTGGACCTCGGTTACAACGTGCATATTAATGCCGCGGTCGTGGTTTTTACGGGTGGACGTAAGACACTGCCCGTCTTTAATGGTGGTCAGCACAATGGCGTTGGACGAGATAGCGCTCTCAACGCTGTCCATTCCCAGCGCCAGCCCCAGCCGGGTTGAAAGCTCCTCGACCAGCGCGCTTTCCGCGCCGTGCTGGAGCAGAAAAAGACCGCACTGAATACAGAGCCGCGTGATAGCACGCTGCGTTGACCGATCTGCCTGCATGTATTGTCCCGAAGATAAGGTGAATAGTTGCCGGTTGGCCCGTAATGCCTACTTTTAGCACAAAGTGCAGTGGCCCTTGCTGTGGGTCAGATCAAGGTTTATGCAAACAGTTACCCCCCGCGTCACGACGACTTACAGGATTAATTTATTAATATGATGAATTATTAATTTGAAATAATAAAATATTTGTATTTAGAAATTCTAATTTTATTTTGTTGTTATTTTAATGTCTGCGCAATTAAATTGATTTGCGCTTTGTGAGATATTAGCGCTGTTTTAGGCATTTCCTAAACTAAGAACATATCTCATCTTCTGCTTGTATTAATCTTTTTATACTCAGGGAAGAAAATATTTAAACCTTGGTGCGTTTTACTTGACGCACCGAAGGAAAATGGACACGGAGGGTCTATGTTGTCGTTGCCTGGTAAGCATGGCGTTGTCATTAGCCGGATACCCGTCATGCAGAATGGGTTAGGGGACGTGATGGCACGTCATTTCCCCGATTTTGAATTGACCTACTGCCGCTCACTGCAGGAGTTAACCCTGCTTCAGTTGCGCCGCGCAGATGTGATTATCGCCGACGTTTCAGGCGAATACAGGAACCCACGGGGTACGCTCGAAGAGTATTACCGCTTACTGAACCAGTACCGGGAAATCCACTGGATCTTTTTGGTCTCCCGGCCGTTTTACCCTATTGCCGTTGAGCTGCTTATGCGGCCGGAAAGCACGCTGCTTTCTGATATGGAACCTATCGAAGGTGTCGTTAACGCTATCCGGGCAGGGAGCGAACGCGCAGAACGGATAAGCCAGACGTTATTAACCCCAGAACCTGAGCAAAGTGAGGATGACGACGAACACTTTATTGCGCTCACGCACTCAGAACGTAAGGTGCTTCGCCTGTTAGGCAAAGGGTGGGGGATTAACCAAATCGCTACGTTGCTTAAAAAGAGCAATAAAACGATCAGTGCGCAGAAAAACAGTGCGATGAGAAGGCTGTCATTACGGAGTAATGCCGATATGTACGCCTGGATCAACAGTACACAGGGAATGAGAGAGCTGAGTTTAATGTCAGCCTATGGAGAGTTCGAGGAATGGAAAAAACCGATTCAACAAGACATATCGCCATCATCGAAAATTGCTCGATGAGTGCGGTCGGGCTGCAGCATCTTTTTACGCAGTCTGAACTCAGCCAATATCAACTGCACCTGTTTAATGATTTTGATGGCTTTAAGAAAGCACTGCATCACGTGAATTTTTTCTCGCTGATCTATTCGCTTTCCGATGCGCGAGAAGAACGACGTAACTGCCTGGCGCATCTGCGGGATCTCGCGTTTACGCATAGCCATATTCAGCGCATTATCCTGGTCTCGGATGAGATGGAGGCGAGGTTGATTAGCCATCTTTCGCCTTCACGTCTTCACGGTGTGGTCAGTAAATCGGTGACCCTTGAACACCTGCTGAAGGAGTTAGTGGTATTGTTGAGCGAAACGCTGCGCATTAATGACAATATGCTTAACCACTGGTACTGCAGTCAGAACCGGATGTTAAGCCCAACGGAAAGAGCAATTTTACGTTATATGTCATGCGGATATTCCATTCCCGAAATCGCGGCGCAGCTTGAACGCAATATCAAGACTATTCGCGCGCATAAGTTTAATGCGATGGTGAAGCTAGGGGTGAATTCTGACGTAGGATTGCTTGATGCAGCGGATATTCTTACCCATCTTCCGGTTAGAGAACCTCGAAATGTGGGTCTAAGCAAACCGACATTTTTGTAACCTGTGCCTTTTGCGCGCCAGATGTGCTCTGGCGCGTCATTCAGATGCACACATCAACCCACTTTGCTGAAGTCAGCTCTGCCATTCTGTCCGGAGAAATACGTACGGCACTATGGATAGCGCCAGCGGCGGGGAGCACTTCAGCGTATTGTTTTAAAGAGATATCGCAGTAAACCGCAAGTGGGTTTTCAAGCCCAAACGGGCAGACGCCACCAACGGGATGACCCGTCACGGTAACCACTTCATCACTGCTGAGCATGCGTGCTTTCGCGCCAAACGTGTCTTTCAGTTTTTTGTTATCCAGACGCGCATCACCCTTCGCCACCACCAGAATCACCTCATTTTTAACCTTCAACGATAGGGTTTTGGCGATTTGTCCCGGCTCTACACGGTGGGCGGCAGCAGCCAGCGCAACGGTAGCCGTACTCTGGCTAAGTTCTATTACCTCTATTTCCGGCGCGTTGTCGGCAAAAAACTGCTGTACGGACTGCAAACTCATTGTTTCCTCCTGACAAATATCCTGCGTAATCTGTCATAAGAATTTATGCTCTGTAAATATCTCTTAAGTAACAAATATCCAGGATGGCTGATTTCTGGATCCTCTTCACAATCACAGAAACCGGTTACAGTAACCGGTTGCAGAGCGTGATGCGTAGATTAATACTGAGTATGTAACGTCCCCTGTATCCAATAATAAGAGCCAATTATGAAACCATTTCGTCTGAGCAGTACCGCTGGTACGCAAGCCAGCAAGGTTGTGAAGCTGATTTATGGAACAACGTGCGGCGCGAGCGCGCCTGTAATAAACGTCTGACAGGAGATCAACCATGTCTGCCAACCATGCTGCGTTTAATCTGATATTCCGTTTCGTTGAAAATTACGTGAGCCCGATCGCCGGGCGGATCTCGTCCCAGCGTCATGTCATGGCTATCCGTGATGGGTTCATCTCTGCGATGCCGTTCATGATTGTGGGTTCATTTTTATTAGTGTTTGCTTACCCGCCGTTTTCGCCTGATACCACCTGGGGTTTCGCGCGCGCCTGGCTGGATATGGCGAAGCAGTTTGAAGGCCAGATCCTGACGCCGTTTGATATGACGATGGGCATTATGTCCATTTATATCTGCGCGGCCATCGCCTATAACCTTGGCAAACATTATGTCAAAACGCACCAGCTGGATCCGTTCATGTGCGCCATGCTGTCGCTGATGGCGTTTCTGCTGGTTGCCGCCCCGAAAACCAAAGGCACGCTTCCCGTCGACAGCCTGGGTGGAACGGGTATTTTTACCGCCATTCTGGTGGCGATTTACTGCGTTGAAATGATGCGTTTCCTGAAGGCGCATAACATCGGTATTCGCCTGCCGGACCAGGTGCCGCCGATGATCAAAAACTCCTTTGACCTGCTGATCCCGGTGCTGGTGGTGGTGTTAACGCTTTATCCGCTGAGCCTGGTGATTCAGTCTCAGTTTGACATGCTGATCCCGCAGGCAATTATGTCCATCTTCAAGCCTCTGGTTTCCGCGGCGGATTCACTGCCCGCGATCCTGCTGGCGGTGTTGATTGGCCACCTGCTGTGGTTCGCCGGGATCCACGGGGCGGCTATTGTCTCCGGGATGCTGCAGATGTTCTGGCTGACTAACCTCGGAGCGAACCAGACCGCGCTGGCTGCCGGCCATCCTCTGCCACATATTTTTATGGAAGCCTTCTGGACGTTCTTCATCGTGATTGGCGGGTCGGGTGCGACGATGGGTCTGGTGATTTGCTATCTGCGCAGCCGTTCAGCGCATTTACGCTCTATTGGCCGATTGAGCGTGGTGCCCAGCTTCTTCAACATCAACGAACCCGTTATCTTCGGTACGCCGATTGTAATGAACCCGGTGTTCTTTATTCCGTTCCTGCTAGCCCCAATGGTTAACGCCGTGCTGGCCTGGGCGGCGATGACGTTTGATCTGATTGGTCGTGTTATTTCAGTCGTCCCCTGGACGGCACCGGCGCCGATAGGCGCAGCATGGGCTCTGGGCTGGGATTTCCGCGCGGCTATCCTGGTTGTGGTTCTGGCCTGCGTGTCGGCAATCATCTACTACCCGTTCTTCAAAGTGTACGAGAAGCAGCTGCTGGAGCAGGAAGCGGAAGAAGCACAGCGTAATGGGGAAGAGGACAATCAGCAGGTGGCTTAAAGACGATGTGCCGGGTGGTGGCTGCGCCTTACCCGGCCTACGAGTCGAGGTTTTTGTAGGCCCGGTAAGCGAAGCGTCACCGGGCAATTCACTGCACTACTTCAGGGTGCAATCCCCGCACTGCTTAACGTCCGGCAGGCGATAGCGCTGGCAGCAGGTACGGCGTACCAGAAGCCCGTCACGGAGCACAACGGTACGGAATAACGGATTATCGCGACCATCGGAAAGCTGTTTGGCAAAGAAGCAGGACTGGCGCAGGGCCTCCACTTTCTCATCGCCAAGCAGCGGCTTCATTTCTGTTAAATACCAGTGAATTAAATACCCGGTATTACTCCAGATAAGCTTCCCGTTGATCTCGCCCGTTGCTTCAAGTGCCTCTACCACTGGGATCAGGGCCTGGATGACAAGCTGTTCCAGACGTTCCTGAGCAGAGAACTGCTCTGCGCCGCGATCTTCGTGCAGATCAATCCAGAAGCAGGCTGCTCGGCCAGTTTCGTGGAACTCGACGTGAAAATGATCCGGGGAGAGCGCCAGCATGCTCTTTTGGGTTAATACCGCCAGCATGAGTGGGGGAACCATCAGCCCGATATACCACTGTGCCCACAGGGAAAGCAGAGGTTTATTTTCCCGCGTTAGGGTCGGCTGATTGCGATAGATATGGTCGGAATAGGTTGCAAGCAGCGACTGCAGCGTAGAGGGCTGCTGCCACTCAGCGAGCGTCATGGCGTGGTGCGGGGGCGCTTCATCAAGCCTGATAAAGTCCAGCAGGTGGGCGCGCGTCTTAGCAATCTTGTCCCGTATGGCATCCGCAAGCGACGCATTCCCGCTGGTGACGGGCGCTCGCCAGAGGAGTGGTTCAACGATGTGTGCGGTATGCGTAGCCATAGTTGAGATAGAAATCTAAATGATAATGATTGCCAATCCTAACTATTGCTCATACCAATGGCAAGACTTTTGTCCTGATTAACCGAAGACGCGCTTAAGCGGTTTGTAGCTCTTCACTCAGCAGAATGTTATTGCGACCTAAATGCTTTGCTTCATAGAGGGCTCTGTCCGCTCTCTCCAGAGCGCTTTCCACGTCCTCGTTTTCGAAAATGGCAATACCGATGCTGATGGTGACATTGGTGGCGACGCTTTCGTTGAACAGATGGGGGATTTTCAAATCATAGACTTTCTGACGGATCCGCTCTGCCGTATGGCGGGCGTGTTCAAGTGAAATATTCGTCAGCAGCACCATGAACTCTTCCCCACCGAAACGCGCCACAATATCGCGCGAACGGACGGCATCACGAATTGCCGCAGAGACGCGCTTCAGCGCCTGGTCACCCATCATATGGCCATAATGGTCGTTATAGGCTTTGAAGTGGTCGATATCCATCAAAAGAACAAAATGTTCGCCGTTTTCTACCGCCGGCAGATTCTCCAGACGGCTTTGCAGGCCGCGACGATTATAGAGCCCGGTTAGCGGGTCCATCATACTGAGATCGGTCAGAGTTTCCCGTTCTTCCAGCAGGCGAGAGAGCAGCTCCTGGGCGAAGCGATCGTTGCGCCGTTGCAAAATGTTATGAATAGCAATAGCCACCACAGGAAGTGCGAAATAATAGGACATTCTTAGCCATATATCCTGGTCACTTAACCACAGGCAGACAATAAAGGCGGGGAGCGAGTGCAGCGTAAATGCTTTGAT
Organism: Enterobacter cloacae complex sp. P6RS; assembly: GCF_014982245.1. Lineage (NCBI taxonomy): Bacteria > Pseudomonadati > Pseudomonadota > Gammaproteobacteria > Enterobacterales > Enterobacteriaceae > Enterobacter > Enterobacter cloacae complex sp. P6RS. The sequence continues at coordinate 21,322 of NZ_JADCLB010000013.1, read as the reverse complement.
ATTACTGGCGAAGGCCAGCGTTCCGATAAAAAGCACCGTGAGTAAAGCTATTATCAAATACATCGCCTGGTCATGGGTAATTAGCGAAAATTTCGAATCTATTTGCCAGGCCCACAAAATACCAAAGATTGCTGAAACGGCAGGAATATTTATCTTCCGCGCGCGTTTTTTCCAGTGCCAGACGAACAGGCCAGTACTGATCGCGAAAATAGCAATCAGAGGGGCAGAAAACACGCGTACAGAATAGAGCGGGTTTGTTACCGAGAACACGGCTGACGTTGCGTTCAGAAATAAAAATAAACGTAACGATAATTGATATTTTCTTTGAACCAAAGACCGCCAGGATTGTGATGTCATAGTCGTGCGTTTTTATTAAAACTTAATTAAAACAGATGAATAGGTGTGGTTTCGCACTTAATTATGCAAAAAACTCAAAGCGTAATTATAAGAAAAAGTTTATGTGTAGTTAACAGGTGAGCAATTTATCACCTTAGGAAATTTCTGTCATTCTACATAAGGGGAAAGGGCGATTTTTTTTGCTTCACCGCGCTGACAAATGATAATTTTTATCATATGATATTGTTTATCATTATCGTTATGAAAGGGCGATGTATGTTGAACAGGGCGCTGGGAAGTGCATGGGGAGTATTGTTGCCGGGCGTAATCCTTGGCGGTTTGATGTTTGCCGATCTCTCCATCGAAAGCTGGAAGGCCATCATTGTGTCAGGGCTGCTGATGACGTCAGGCATGATCTGGCATAAGCACCTACGCCATTATGTGTTACTGCCATCATGCGTCGCATTAGTCAGCGCAATTCTGGTGATAATGATGAGTTTGAAATAACAGGGAAAATAAGAGGTATTACAGAAGGGAGATAAGATAATTGGTGCGAGGGGGGGGACT
>NZ_JADCLB010000013.1:0-20218 GCF_014982245.1 Enterobacter cloacae complex sp. P6RS | reverse complement strand
CCAATTCCGCCACCTTCGCATACCATCGATACTGTAAAAGTATCGTAACCACGGAGGCGCATTCTAGATGTTTTCAGCTTTACGTCAACAGAAAAGTGCGCACCTTTTATTGATTGCTGCAAAAATGGACGGAATTGCGACGCCTGCTTGCCGGATGGCGCTGACGCTTATCCGGCCTACATTGTATGGCGAATTATTTCTTTGCCTGACGCGTCATCACGGTGCGGTAGACCTTAAAGCGGCCCGTCTGGGCGATCACTTCGTGGAAGCCGAAGGTTTCGTCCAGCACTTTCGGGTACGCCAGGAAGGCGTTCGCCACGATGCGCAGCTCGCCGCCGCTGTTGAGGTGACGAGTCGCGCCACGGATCAGGGTTTGCGCAGCTTCGAGGCTGGTTTCCATCCCGTCGTGGAACGGCGGGTTAGAGATGATCATGTCAAAGCGGCCGGTGACGTCAGAGAAGACGTTGCTGGCAATCACGTCGCCTTCAATGCCGTTGGCCGCAAGCGTTGCGCGGCTGGCTTCTACCGCCGGGGCGCTCACGTCACACAGGGTTAAACGCACTTTTGGTGAATGGCTGGCAAGCACCGTTGAAAGCACGCCCGCGCCGCAGCCCACGTCCAGCACTTTGCCTTTGGTGTGCGGCGTCAGGGTGGAGAGCAGCAGCTTGCTGCCCGTATCCAGCGCGTCACGGCTGAAGACACCCGGCAGGGTTTTGATGGTCAGGCCGTCAAGCTGGTACTCGTCCCAGTATGCCTGCGCATCAAACGTCGTCTGTTTTTCCAGACGGCCATGATACAGACCGCAGCGACGTGCGCTGTCGACTTTGGTCAGCGGCGCGTAGGCTTCCAGCATCTGCTCGGCGCTACGGACACCGCTGCGGTTTTCACCGACCACGAAAATATCGCAGCCAACCGGCAGCAGGGAGAGCAGGTTCATCAGCTGGAACTGGGCTTCCGGCTTGTTCTTCGGCCAGTAGTAGATCAGCGTATCGCAGTCGGCAATATCGCTCTGCTCCGCCACCAGGCTGAAGCGTGCGCGCTCGCCCATCTGGCGGCTCAGCACCTGCCAGTGGTGGTAGTATTGGGTGTGGGCACGGCTTTCAGCACAGTCGAAACGCGCGGGCAGGTCATCCTGCATATCTCCGGCAAACAGAATACGGCTTTCTTCGAAATCATCACTGTGACGCAGCAAGACTTCACTTGCCGGTGTAAATGCAGACATGAATTGTTCCTCAATAAACTCAGGCGGGGATTATAGTAGGTAGATGGCGCACTTTCGACACATTTGCTATATTTGCGCGCCTGAGAGACAGGAGTTATCCCTATGACATCCCGACGAGACTGGCAGTTGCAGCAACTGGGCATCACCCAGTGGGCTTTGCGTCGCCCGACGGCGTTGCAGGGCGAAATCGCCATCTCCATCCCCGCGCACGTTCGGCTGGTGATGGTGGCGGAAGAACTGCCTGCCCTGAATGAGCCCCTGATCGGTGATGTCCTTCGCAGCCTGAAGCTGACGCCCGACCAGGTCTTACAGCTGACGCCGGAACGGGTTGCCATGCTTCCTCCTGATAGCCGCTGTAACAGCTGGCGCATCGGAGAGACAAACGACATCTCTCTTCAGGGGAGCCAAATCAGCTCACCAGCGCTGGACGAGCTGAAAGCCAATCCAAAGGCGCGCAGCGCGCTATGGCAACAAATCTGCGAATATGAACACGATTTCTTCCCTCACGACGCCTGACCTGACCGCAGCGTTCGCGATTGAAACACGCGCCCACGCCTTTCCGTGGAGCGAAAAAACGTTTGCCAGCAATCAGGGCGAGCGCTATCTGAACTACCGTCTGGACGTTGACGGCACCCTGGCCGCGTTTGCCATCACGCAGGTGGTTCTTGACGAGGCGACGCTGTTTAACATCGCCGTCGACCCGGCGTTTCAGCGCCGTGGGCTGGGCAGAGAACTGCTTGAGCATCTCATTCGTGAGCTCGAAACCCGCGACGTTTTCACCCTGTGGCTGGAGGTGCGCGCGTCGAATGTCGCCGCCATCGCGCTCTATGAAAGCTTAGGCTTTAACGAGGCGACAGTCCGACGTAACTACTACCCCACCGCAGAGGGACGTGAAGACGCCATTATCATGGCTCTGCCAATTGGATAACGAATATAAGGTTGTAACGATGAAATGGGACTGGATTTTCTTTGATGCCGACGAAACGCTGTTTACGTTTGACTCGTTCGGCGGCCTACAGCGGATGTTTCTCGACTATAGCGTGACCTTCACCGCCGAAGATTTTCAGGACTATCAGGCGGTGAACAAGCCGCTGTGGGTGGATTACCAGAACGGTGCCATCACCGCGTTACAGCTACAGCACCAGCGATTTGACGTCTGGGCGGAGCGCTTAAAGGTCAGTCCGGGGACGCTGAACGAGGCTTTCCTTAACGCCATGGCCGATATCTGTGCGCCCCTGCCGGGCGCGGTTTCCCTGCTGAATGCGTTGAAAGGCAAGGTGAAACTGGGGATCATCACCAACGGTTTTACCGCCCTGCAGCAAATCCGCCTGGAGCGCACCGGCCTGCGCGATCATTTCGATGCGCTGGTGATCTCCGAAGAGGTTGGGGTGCCGAAACCGGATCCGCGAATTTTCGATTATGCGCTGGCGCAGGCCGGTAATCCCGACCGCGATCGCGTGCTGATGGTGGGTGATACCGCAGAGTCTGATATTCTTGGCGGTATGAAGTCAGGTTTGTCGACCGTCTGGCTGAATGCGCATGGCCGCGTGAAGCCTGAAGGCATCGAGCCAACCTGGACCGTCACGTCATTGACCGAACTGGAGCAACTCCTGTGTAAACAATGATTGCCTGCCCCCCGTTGATGGGTAAAATAGCCGCAATTTTGTATTCCATGATGCGTGGCGTGCTGCCGCGCTTATAAAAGAAGATTTAATTATGACGTTGTCTCCTTATCTGCAAGAGGTGGCCAAGCGCCGTACTTTTGCCATTATCTCGCACCCGGATGCCGGTAAAACGACCATCACCGAGAAGGTGTTGCTGTTCGGACAGGCGATCCAGACTGCGGGTACCGTTAAAGGCCGTGGCTCCAGCCAGCATGCAAAATCTGACTGGATGGAGATGGAAAAGCAGCGTGGTATTTCGATTACCACCTCCGTGATGCAGTTCCCGTATCACGACTGCCTGGTGAACCTGCTGGACACCCCGGGGCACGAAGACTTCTCCGAAGATACCTACCGTACCCTGACGGCGGTGGACTGCTGTCTGATGGTGATCGACGCCGCGAAGGGTGTAGAAGATCGTACCCGCAAGCTGATGGAAGTTACTCGTCTGCGCGATACGCCGATCCTCACCTTCATGAACAAACTCGACCGTGACATCCGCGATCCGATGGAGCTGATGGATGAAGTGGAAAACGAGCTGAAGATCGCCTGTGCGCCAATCACCTGGCCAATTGGCTGCGGTAAGCTGTTCAAAGGGGTTTATCACCTCTATAAAGACGAAACTTACCTGTATCAGACCGGTAAAGGCCACACCATTCAGGAAGTGCGCATTGTGAAAGGTCTGGACAACCCGGATCTCGATGCCGCCGTTGGCGAAGAGCTGGCCGCGCAATTGCGCGACGAGCTGGAGCTGGTGAAGGGTGCGTCTCACGAGTTCGACAAAGAGCTGTTCCTGAGCGGCGAAATTACCCCGGTCTTCTTCGGTACCGCGCTGGGTAACTTCGGCGTTGACCACATGCTGGACGGTCTGGTGGAGTGGGCACCTCAGCCGATGCCGCGTAAAACCGACACCCGCGAAGTGGAAGCGAAGGAAGAGAAGTTCACCGGCTTCGTCTTTAAAATTCAGGCCAACATGGACCCGAAACACCGCGACCGCGTGGCCTTCATGCGCGTGGTGTCCGGTAAGTATGAGAAGGGCATGAAGCTGCGCCAGGTGCGCATCGGTAAAGATGTCGTGATTTCCGACGCGCTGACCTTTATGGCGGGCGACCGTTCGCACGTTGAAGAGGCATATCCGGGCGACATCATCGGTCTGCACAACCACGGTACGATCCAGATCGGCGATACCTTCACCCAGGGCGAGATGATGAAGTTCACGGGTATTCCGAACTTCGCACCGGAGCTGTTCCGTCGCATTCGTCTGCGCGATCCGCTGAAGCAGAAACAGCTGCTGAAAGGCCTTGTTCAGCTCTCTGAAGAGGGCGCCGTGCAGGTGTTCCGTCCAATCGCCAACAACGATCTGATTGTTGGCGCGGTCGGCGTGCTGCAGTTCGACGTGGTGGTTGCGCGCCTGAAGAGCGAGTACAACGTGGAAGCGATTTACGAATCGGTCAACGTGGCGACCGCGCGCTGGGTTGAGTGTTCTGACGTGAAGAAATTCGAAGAATTTAAGCGTAAGAACGAAATTCAGCTGGCGCTTGATGGCGGCGACAACCTGACCTATATCGCGCCAACGATGGTCAACCTGAACCTGACGCAGGAACGTTATCCAGACGTTCAGTTCCGCAAAACGCGCGAACACTAATCCCCTCCCGGAGCACGGCAATCGCCGTGCTCTTCTTTTATTCCTGTCTTATTAGTCCCTTGCGGAATGTTCTTAATTCACCGCAAATTCACGCTATTCGCGCGTTTTTTACGCAATTCTGAAAGCGGCATTGTGAGAGTGATCTATATTTAACTCAGTGTTTAGCACCGGGCATGGATGAATTAACTGTTCAATGCATGTCGATTGGTTCTCCATTTCACCCGTGTGTTTATTCGCGATATATAAAACTACTAAGGAAGTATTTAGCCCGAATAACGGGTAAAACACAGGAATACATCGATGAATATGACAAGACTGAAGATTTCTAAAACTCTGCTGGCTGTAACACTGGGTAGCGTTCTGGTTAGCGGTTCCGCCCTGGCGGAAAGCAGCACCATGGATAAAGCACAGTCCACGGCCGACACCGCAGGGCAAAAAATCGATAGCTCTATGAATAAAGTCGGTAATTTCATGGACGACAGCTCTATCACAGCAAAAGTGAAAGCCGCACTGGTGGATGATGAAGCCATCAAGAGCACCGATATTTCCGTTAAGACCGACAAAAAGGTCGTTACCCTGAGTGGCTTTGTTGAAAGCCAGGCCCAGGCCGAACAGGCTGTGAAGGTGGCGAAGGGTGTCGAAGGTGTCGCATCCGTGAGCGATAAACTGCACGTTCGCGACGGTAAAAACGCCTCGGTGAAAGGTTATGCCGGTGATGCCGCTACTACCAGCGAAATCAAAGCTAAACTGTTAGCAGATGACATCGTGCCGTCTCGTAAGGTGAAAGTGGAAACTACCGATGGCGTGGTTCAGCTTTCCGGTACGGTTGATTCACAGGCGCAAAGTGAACGCGCCGAGTCAATTGCGAAAGCCATTGATGGTGTTAAAAGCGTTAAAAACGATCTGAAAACGAAGTAATTCTGGACCATTCGCCCGTAAGGTTTAACCCTGCGGGCGAAATAAGAACGACTCTGGAAAAACGCCGGTGAGTGACCTGAGCGCTCACGTTTAGCGGCCGACATTAACTATGGTAAAGGAGAAGCTTATGTTTCGTTGGGGCATTATATTTCTGGTTATCGCGTTAATTGCCGCCGCATTGGGCTTTGGTGGTCTGGCAGGTACGGCGGCATGGGCAGCTAAAATTGTCTTCGTCGTCGGTATTATTCTGTTCCTGGTCAGCCTGTTTACGGGTCGTAGACGTCCGTAGCAAACGCAATATTCCTTCAACAAAATAAAGCCAGTCACTGCGACTGGCTTTTTCTTATTTGCGTTACAGGTCGGGTGCGTTACTGTGGAGTGATAAAATAATCAAAACAGGAAAGCAGAGGTGGGGCAACGAATTCCCGTTACGCTCGGCAATATTCCGCCGCTGACGTTAAAACCGTTTAGTGCGGGTCAACTCGCACTGGTCTGCGAGGGGGGAGGACAGCGCGGCATTTTCACCGCCGGCGTGCTGGATGAATTTATGCGCGCGCAGTTCAACCCGTTTGACCTCTACTTCGGCACGTCCGCCGGGGCGCAGAATCTCTCTGCCTATGTCTGTAACCAGCCCGGCTACGCGCGAAAAGTGATCATGCGCTTCACCACGGCGAAAGAATTTTTTAACCCGGTGCGCTTCGTGCGCGGCGGCAACCTGATCGATCTCGACTGGCTGCTGGAGTCGACCTCCAGCCAGATGCCGCTGGCCATGGATACCGCTGCCCGCCTGTTTGATAGCGGCAAAGAATTCTGGATGTGCGCCAGCCGGGGGGATGACTATTCGCCGGGCTATTTCTCACCGCAGAAGGAGAACTGGCTCGACATCATCCGTGCCTCCAGCGCTATTCCCGGTTTTTATCGTACTGGCGCGCTGCTGGATGGCATCAGCTATCTGGACGGCGGCATCAGCGACGCGGTGCCGGTTCAGGAAGCCGCGCGACGCGGGGCGAAAACCATCGTGGTGATCCGTACCGTTCCGTCGCAAATGTATTACACCCCCCAGTGGTTTAAGCGGATGGAGCGCTGGCTGGGCGACAGCAGCCTGCAGCCGCTGGTGAACATCGCGAAGCAGCATGAAACCACCTACGGCGCGATGCAGCGCTTTATTGAAAAACCCCCGGGCAAGCTGCGCATCTTTGAAATTTATCCGCCTAAGCCGCTGCTGAGCATGGCGTTGGGCAGCCGGCTGCCTGCGTTGCGTATGGATTACAAAACGGGGCGGCTGTGCGGGCGTTACTTCCTGGCGACCGTCGGGAAAATGCTGGCCGAGCAACCGCCTCTGCATCGGCATAAACGCATTATTACGCCACCTGCAATTGTCGCCAATGACGCCCTGACCATGCCGCTGGTGGACATTCCGCAGGCGAATGACGCTTTACTGGATAATGAGGATCTGGCGTGACGCACCGCTTTGTTGATACCCACTGCCACTTTGATTTCCCGCCGTTTACGGGGAATGAAGCGCAAAGCATTGCAAAAGCTGCCGAAGCCGGCGTGCAGGCCATGATTGTGCCGTCGGTTGAAGCCGCCTATTTTACCCGCGTGCTGGAGCTTTCCGCGCGATACTCCGCGCTTTATGCCGCGCTCGGCCTGCATCCGATTGTGATTGAGCGCCATCGTGATGAGCATCTCGAAGAGCTGGATCGGGTGCTGCAACGTGCAGGAGAGAAACTTGTCGCCATCGGCGAGATCGGCCTCGATCTCTATCGCGAAGATCCGCAGTTTGAACGCCAGCAGACGATCCTGGACGCGCAGCTTCGGCTGGCAAAACGTCACGATCTGCCGGTGATCCTCCACTCCCGACGCACTCATGACAAACTGGCGATGCACCTGAAGCGCATCGACCTGCCGCGAAGAGGCGTAGTGCATGGTTTTTCCGGCAGCCTGCAGCAGGCGCAGCGTTTTATTGAACTGGGCTATAAAATTGGCGTCGGTGGCACCATCACCTATCCGCGCTCCAGTAAAACCCGTGACGTAATGGCGCAGTTGCCTCTCTCTGCGCTGTTACTGGAAACGGATGCCCCCGATATGCCGCTGAATGGTTTTCAGGGGCAGCCGAATCGCCCGGAACAGGCGGCGCGGGTGTTTGACGTGCTGTGCGAATTGCGTCAGGAACCTGAAGAGGTCATTGCCAGCGCGCTGCTCGAAAATACCCGTTCGGTTTTTGGCATCACGCTATAGATAAAGCGCCGGACGAATCACCGTTATCTTCTGTTTTTCCAGCGCCCGCGCCAGCGGTTCAATATCCTCCTGCGTGGCGCTGCGCCATGACGCCGCCTCGCCGTAGACCCCGTGTGCATGAAACGCGTTAATACGCACCGGAACATTCCCCAGCCCGTGGATGAACGCGATCAACGGTTTGATATGTTTCAGATAATCACACTGTTCCGGGATGACCAGCAAGCGGAGCTCCGTCAAACGGTGACGGTCTGCCAGCCAGCGAATGCTCTCCTTAATCTGCGGGTTTTCGCGTCCGGTCAGGAAGCGGTGATGTTCATTCCCCCACGCTTTGAGGTCCAGCATTGCGCCATCCAGCACCGGCAGCAGTTTTTGCCAGCCGGTTTCGCTTAGCAGACCGTTGCTGTCTACCAGGCAGGTTAAATGATGTAGCTCAGGATCGGTTTTGATCGCGGTAAACAGGGCGATCAAAAACGGCAGTTGGGTTGTGGCTTCGCCGCCGCTCACGGTGATCCCTTCGATAAAGGGCGCGGATTTACGGACCTGAACGAGGATCTCGTCGACGCTCAGGCGGTGCGCCATAGGCGTGGCCTGCTGCTGGCACAGGCGCAGGCAGGTGTCGCACTGCTGGCAATGACTCTCCTGCCACCAGACGCGTCCGGCCTGAATGGTCAGCGCGTCGTGCGGGCAGTGGGGCACGCAGTCCCCGCAGTCATTGCAGCGCCCGATGGTCCACGGGTTGTGGCAGGTTTTGCAGCGCAGGTTACAGCCCTGCAGGAACAGCGCCAGGCGGCTGCCCGGCCCGTCCACGCAGGAGAAGGGGATGACCTGACTAACTAAAGCGCATCTGCTGTTCATGGCTTATCACGCGCGGCTGACGTTCCAGAATACGTGTATTGCGTGCGGCCTCTTCCCCCAGCCACGTGGTGTTCGTTCTTGAACCCGCTTCCCGGTATTTCTCCAGATCCGACAAGCGAACCATATAGCCGGTCACGCGTACCAGATCGTTACCGGCCACATTCGCGGTGAACTCACGCATACCGGCCCTGAACGCCCCCAGGCAAAGCTGAACCACCGCCTGCGGATTGCGTTTTACCGTCTCATCCAGCGTTAAAATATCGCTGATCCCGGAATGATAGTGTTTATGGTGCGGCGCTACGGCCAGCAGATGACTGACAGGATCCGGCTCGTCACCGTACGGCAGACGCGCCCCCGGCGTGGTGCCCGAATCGGAGCTGATGCCTGACTGGGCGTGCAGCATCGCGCGATGCTTCCAGCCGTGCTTCACCGGCGTATTTTCAACAAACGCCGCAAGCTGTTCGCTGATGCGATAACCCAGCGCGTTGGCCTGCTCGTCTTTCCCGTAACGCCCCGCCATGCCTGCTTTCTCACACAGTACGTTCACCGCTTCGGCAAGACCGTACATGCCAAACATCGGCACAAACCGATCGGCATCAATCAGCCCCTCTTTCACCAGGAAGCTATTCTCAAAGAAGCCGGATTGCCCGTACAGAAAATCGCAGCGGGCATCGATGATGGCCATTTGCTGCTGGCAGTAGTGCGGTAGCGTGCGGGTGAAGAAGTCATCAATGGATGTGCTGTGTTCGGCGATTGCCTTGAGGTTAAGGCGCACCAGGGTGCTGCCACCGCCCGCCAGCGGCAGAGAGTTGTAACAGCTCACCACGCCAAAACGGCCTTTTGTGAAAATTTTATCATTCACCGGGCCGTTTGAAATATGCGGTTTGCTGCATTCACAAATGTTTTTTGCCACCTCAAGCAGTAAATCGTCTGAGGTGATCTCAGGATCGTAGATAAAGGTCAGATTGGGCGCAACCTGCTTCAGTTCAGCATCTGCACGAAGAATGGCACGGGTGACAGGGCCGTCGGCGGGCCCGATGTTGGCATGCATAAACGCATCGGGCAGCGTTCTGTCGAGATAGCGCCAGAAACGTTTTATTCGGCTATCGATTTCTTCTTGTGTTAGAATTCTAACATACGGGTTCAGTAGCGCATCAAGCTGCCCCAGATAGACCGGCATTGATGTCACTGAAGGAACATGGTGATAGAGAATAGTTAACAGAGAGAGGGCGTCATCAAGATCTCTCGCGCCTTCCAGCTCCAGCCATTCCGAACCGTTAGCCAGGAATTTTTCATAATCCGGCAGCACGTAGCGCGGTTTGTAGGGCGCATGGCCTTCGTACATGTCGCAGATAAACCCCTCGTCCAGCGCGGCGCGGGCGGCCGGAGATAGCGTCGGGTAGGGCAGATAATTTTCCGCTTCCAGCGCCAGAAAATGACGTTTTTGCTCCGGGGTTAACAGCGGGCTTGTCACAATGTGCTGGCAACGTTGTTGCAGGGCGTCGGGCATGTTCACTTCCTTGAATGTTCTGCGGATGATGAACGGATTGTAGGAAGCCAGCCTGCCGGCGCTTTTGATCCAACAAGGGGTATCGCTGCTTTAGTCAGCAATTTGCACGCTAAAGTTTGAACAAGATCTCATTACAGTAATGCAAATTTGTACGCAGTTTTCATTAACTGTGATGAATGTCGAAGTGTGGATGCGGGTGAATGTTAGAATACTCACAGACCCGCAAGGTAAAATTTATACGGCACTGCCGTTGGAGAATGTTATGACCGATTTAACTGCAAGCAGCCTGCGCGCGTTGAAGCTGATGGACCTGACCACCCTGAACGATGACGACACCAATGAAAAAGTCATCGCCCTGTGCCATCAGGCGAAAACGCCAGTGGGTAACACCGCCGCCGTCTGTATCTACCCGCGCTTTATCCCGATTGCCCGCAAAACGCTGAAAGAGCAGGGCACGCCGGACGTGCGCATTGCAACCGTGACTAACTTCCCGCACGGCAATGACGACATTGAGATTGCGCTGGCGGAAACCCGCGCGGCAATTGCCTACGGCGCAGACGAAGTTGACGTGGTGTTCCCGTACCGCGCGCTGATTGCCGGCAACGAGCAGGTCGGTTTTGACCTGGTGAAAGCCTGTAAAGACGCGTGTGCGGCGGCAAACGTGCTGCTCAAAGTGATCATCGAAACCGGCGAGCTGAAAGAAGAGGCGCTGATTCGCAAGGCGTCAGAAATCTCCATCAAAGCCGGTGCGGATTTCATCAAAACCTCTACCGGTAAAGTGCCGGTCAATGCGACCCCGGAAAGCGCGCGCATCATGATGGAAGTTATCCGCGATATGGGCGTGTCCAAAACCGTTGGCTTCAAGCCTGCGGGCGGCGTACGTACCGCGGAAGACGCGCAGCAGTTCCTGGCGATCGCCGACGAGCTGTTTGGCGCCGACTGGGCCGATTCCCGCCACTACCGCTTCGGCGCGTCCAGCCTGCTGGCAAGCCTGCTGAAGGCGCTGGGTCACGGCGACGGTAAGAGCGCAAGCAGCTACTGATTGCCAGACAATGCCGGATGGCGCTTCGCTTATCCGGCCTACAGGATCGCAGGGCGGGTAAGCGTACCCGCCGTCATTCACCCGATTTCGCATGGGGGTTACCGTGTTTCTCGCACAAGAAATTATTCGTAAAAAACGTGATGGTCTTGCTTTAAGCGACGAAGAAATTCGCTTCTTCATCAACGGCATTCGTGACAACACCGTCTCAGAAGGGCAGATTGCGGCTCTGGCGATGACCATTTTCTTCCACGATATGTCGATGCCTGAGCGCGTGTCGCTGACCATGGCGATGCGAGATTCAGGAACCGTTCTGGACTGGAAAAGCCTCAACCTTAACGGCCCGATTGTGGACAAACACTCCACCGGCGGCGTGGGTGATGTGACTTCGCTGATGCTCGGCCCTATGGTGGCAGCCTGCGGCGGTTACGTTCCCATGATCTCCGGGCGCGGCCTGGGCCACACCGGCGGTACGCTCGACAAACTGGAAGCCATTCCGGGCTTCGATATCTTCCCGGATGACAATCGCTTCCGCGATATTATTAAAGACGTTGGCGTGGCGATTATCGGCCAGACCAGCTCTCTTGCTCCGGCAGACAAGCGTTTTTACGCGACGCGTGATATTACCGCCACCGTAGACTCCATCCCGCTGATCACCGCCTCTATCCTCGCCAAAAAACTGGCGGAAGGGCTGGACGCGCTGGTGATGGACGTGAAGGTGGGCAGCGGCGCGTTTATGCCGACCTATGAACTCTCTGCTCAGCTTGCCGAAGCGATCGTTGGCGTCTCCAACGGCGCGGGCGTGCGCACCACCGCGCTGCTGACCGACATGAACCAGGTGCTGGCCTCCAGCGCCGGTAACGCGGTTGAAGTCCGCGAAGCCGTGCAGTTCCTCACAGGTGAATACCGTAACCCGCGCCTGTTCGATGTCACCATGGCGCTGTGCGTGGAGATGCTGATTTCCGGCAAGCTGGCCAAAGACGACGCGGACGCCCGCGCGAAACTGCAGGCGGTGCTGGACAACGGCAAAGCGGCGGAGATCTTTGGCCGCATGGTGGCGGCGCAGAAAGGCCCGACCGATTTCGTCGAAAACTACGCGAAATACCTGCCAACCGCGATGCTCAGCAAAGCTGTTTATGCGGATGGCGAAGGTTTTGTCTCCGCCATGGACACCCGCGCGCTTGGCATGGCTGTTGTATCTATGGGCGGCGGTCGTCGTCAGGCATCGGACACCATTGATTACAGCGTCGGCTTTACCGACATGGCCCGTTTGGGCGACAGCGTCGACGGCCAACGTCCGCTGGCAGTGATCCACGCGAAAGACGAAGCCAGCTGGCAGGACGCGGCGAAAGCGGTGAAAGCGGCAATATCTCTTGACGATAAAGCACCGGAAACCACACCGACGGTCTATCGTCGTATCACTGAATAGCGGTATACTGATCTGATCGCATTTTTATGAAGCACTAAGTACGGAGAACAATTATGAAACGTGCATTTATTATGGTGCTGGACTCATTCGGCATCGGCGCAACCGAAGATGCAGAACGTTTTGGTGACGTGGGTTCCGATACCATGGGTCACATCGCGGAAGCCTGTGCAAAAGGCGAAGCGGACAACGGTCGTAAAGGCCCTCTGACTCTACCTAATCTGACCCACCTCGGGCTGGTAAAAGCGCATGAAGGCTCCACCGGTAAAATCGCAGCCGGTATGGACGGCAACGCGGAAGTGGTGGGCGCCTACGCCTGGGCGCACGAGCTCTCTTCCGGGAAAGATACCCCGTCCGGTCACTGGGAAATCGCCGGTGTGCCGGTGCTGTTTGACTGGGGCTACTTCTCCGATCACGAGAACAGCTTCCCGCAGGAGCTGCTCGATAAGCTGGTGAAGCGTGCCAACCTGCCGGGCTACCTCGGTAACTGCCACTCTTCCGGCACCGTGATTCTGGATCAGCTCGGCGAAGAGCACATGAAAACCGGCAAGCCGATTTTCTACACCTCTGCTGACTCCGTGTTCCAGATTGCCTGCCACGAAGAGACGTTTGGCCTGGATAAACTCTACGAGCTGTGCGAAATCGCCCGTGAAGAGCTGACCGAAGGCGGCTACAACATTGGCCGCGTAATCGCACGTCCGTTTATCGGCGACAAAGCGGGTAACTTTCAGCGTACCGGTAACCGTCACGACCTGGCCGTTGAGCCACCGGCGCCAACCGTGCTGCAGAAGCTGGTTGACGAGAAGGGCGGTCACGTGGTGTCCGTGGGCAAAATAGCGGATATCTACGCCAACTGCGGTATCACCAAAAAAGTGAAAGCGACCGGTCTGGATGCGCTGTTCGATGCCACTATCAAAGAGATGAAAGAAGCAGGCGATAAGACCATTGTCTTCACCAACTTCGTGGACTTCGACTCCTCCTGGGGTCACCGTCGCGATGTAGCCGGTTATGCTGCGGGCCTGGAGCTGTTTGACCGCCGTCTGCCGGAGCTGATGGAGCTGGTGGGGGAAGATGACATTCTGATCCTGACCGCAGACCACGGCTGTGACCCAACCTGGACCGGTACCGACCACACCCGTGAGCACATTCCGGTACTGGTGTACGGCCCGAAAGTGAAGCCGGGCTCGCTGGGTCACCGTGAAACCTTCGCGGACATCGGCCAGACCATTGCGAAATACTTTGGTACGTCTGACATGGAATATGGCAAGGCCATGTTCTAAACGGATTGGGTGCGGCCTGATGCCCTCACCCCGGCCCTCTCCCACAGGGAGAGGGAGAACAGAATGTAGGCCGGGTAAGGCGTAGCCGCCACCCGGCAAAAACAACAATGTAAAAGGAACTGAAGATGGCAACTCCTCACATTAATGCAGAAATGGGTGATTTCGCTGACGTCGTATTGATGCCGGGCGACCCGCTGCGCGCGAAGCACATTGCAGAAACCTTCCTCGAAGACGTGCGTGAAGTGAACAACGTTCGCGGCATGCTGGGCTTCACCGGTACCTATAAAGGCCGCAAAATCTCCGTTATGGGCCACGGCATGGGTATCCCGTCCTGCTCCATCTACACCAAAGAGCTGATCACCGATTTCGGCGTGAAGAAAATCATCCGCGTAGGCTCCTGCGGTGCGGTGCGTATGGACGTTAAGCTGCGTGACGTGGTGATCGGCATGGGCGCATGTACCGACTCTAAAGTTAACCGCATCCGCTTTAAGGATCATGACTTTGCGGCAATCGCTGACTTTGACATGGTGCGTAACGCGGTTGACGCGGCAAAAGCGCTGGGCGTTGACGCGCGCGTGGGCAACCTGTTTTCTGCCGATCTGTTCTACTCGCCAGAAGGCGACATGTTCGACGTGATGGAAAAATACGGCATCCTGGGCGTGGAAATGGAAGCGGCGGGTATCTACGGCGTAGCGGCTGAGTTTGGTGCGAAAGCGCTGACCATCTGCACCGTGTCTGACCACATCCGTACCCACGAGCAGACCACCGCTGCCGAGCGTCAGACCACCTTCAATGACATGATCAAAATCGCGCTGGAATCCGTTCTGCTGGGCGATAAAGAGTAAGAGCTGTTGTGCCGGGTGGCGGCTTCGCCTGACCCGGCCTACGGTTTTCCAGGCCCGCTAAGCGCAGCGCCAGCGGGCTTTTTTACTAGCGTACTGCCTGCGCAATCCATGCCGATAAGTCCCGCAACTCTTGTTCCTGCTCCGGGAAATCCCCAATTAACGCGTCGCACTCCTGCTGCAGCATATCCGCCCGATACAAACAGCCCTGCAAGCGGGCCGCCAGCGCTTCCAGCGGTGCCGGGTTGAGGCTGTCCGTAAACACCTGCGTGCGGGTAATGTGGCCTTTCTCCACGTCAAAGTGCAGCTCCACGCCGCCCCAGGTAAAACGTTCGTCCAGCAGGTGTGAAAACGCCGGAGCCTGGCCGAAGTTCCATTCCCAGCTGCTCTGGCGTGCAAAGGTTTCGGCGAAGTTGGGCAGATCCGGGGTCTTATCCGGCGAAATCACTTCCGCATCCACGCGCTCGCCGTAATGTTCAAAGAACGCTTCACGGATCGCGTCGCAAATCTGCTCGTGCGTAATCCCCGGCAGCAGCTCCACCAGATTCGCCACGCGTCCGCGCACGGAGGTAATGCCCTTAGCCTGGAGCTTTTTCTTATCAGGATTTAGGTAGTTCGCCAGACGGCTCAGGTCGGCGTTCAGCAGCAGGGTGCCGTGGTGGAACCCGCGATCCATTGTTTCGCGGTAGGCGGAGCCGGAGATCTTGCGGTCGCCCTCGGGCGTTTTGACCACGAGATCGTTCCGCCCCGAGGCTTCAGCCGTCACGCCGAGCGCATTGAGCGCGTTGAGCACAATAGACGTAGAGATAGTTTTGTCGTATTCCGGTTTTCCCGCCATAAAGGTAAAGCAGGTATTGCCCAGATCGTGAAACACCGCGCCGCCGCCGCTGCTCCTGCGTGCGAGACGGACGTTGTCCTCTTCCATACGCCGGGTATTGCACTCTTTCCACGGGTTTTGCGCGCGGCCGATGACCACCGTATCGGCGTTACGCCAGAGAAACAGGACGCGCTGGGTGGCGGGCATCTGGCGGAAGATGCACTCTTCAACCGCGAGATTAAACCAGGGATCGTGAGAGTCAGAGATAAGCAGGCGTAACGTCGTCATGGCAGAGTTCCTTTTCCATATCTTTCGCCTACTTTATCACTATTCCTTCTTCTCGCTCTCTTCGTCTTCAGGAACCGACCTGCTGGCGGTCAGCAGGAACGGCGACTGCTGCCAGCGGGTACGCTTGCCCTGAAGCAACGTGCGCGCCAGCACGACGCCAATCGCCAGCGAGAGTAACAGCATCAGGCGCAGAATATTGGTGGTGTTATCCACCTGCTTAGCTTCTGTTGGCAGGGTGTGGGTATCCAGCGTCAGGCGCAGATACCCCAGCGGGCCATTTTTACCCTGAACGGGTTCGACAATCTGCTGGTTGAAATAGCCTCCGGCTTTTTTGCCGTCCAGCGCCAGCCTGTCGCGCACGTCGACGTGCTCACCGGCGCGGGCAATCAGGTCGCCTTTTTCATCGTACACGCCCGCATCCAGAATGCGGCTGTTTTCCGTGAGCTGACGCAAGACCTGGCCTATCCGCTTATCGTCCGGCGTTTCATTGCGCATCAGGGGCGCAACGTTGAGCGTCACCTGGCGCGCCAGGGTACGGGCCAGCTCTTCAAACTGCGGGTTGCGCTGCCGCTGATGATTCTGGCTAAACCACGATGCCCCTTGCATCAATGCGACTAACAGTGCGAGACAGATCAGGACAATCACGGCGCGATGAAGCCGGAATTTCAGTTTTGCGCGAGCCATATTCCACCTGCTGAAAATTTAGGGCTTAATGTTGCCAGAAGTGATGGTTACAGGGTAGCCTCATGCGTTATTTTCCCTCTGGAACCTTCCGGCGCGAACAAAATTACAGGAGCTTTAATGCCGAACATTACCTGGTGTGACCTGCCAACGGATGTCTCTTTATGGCCAGGATTGCCGCTCTCGTTAAGTGGCGATGAGGTGATGCCTCTGGATTACCACGCTGGCCGTAGCGGCTGGCTCCTCTATGGACGCGGTCTGGATAAGCAACGCCTGACCCAGTATCAAACCAAACTGGGCGCGGCGATGGTCATTGTTGCCGCCTGGTGCGTGGAAGATTACCAGGTCATTCGCCTCGCGGGTTCCCTGACGCAGCGCGCCACGCGTCTGGCGCATGACGCCGGGCTGGACGTAGCGCCTCTCGGCAAAATTCCGCACCTGAAAACGCCGGGTCTGCTGGTGATGGACATGGACTCCACCGCTATTCAGATCGAATGTATTGACGAGATTGCTAAACTGGCAGGCAGCGGCGAGCTGGTGGCGGAAGTCACCGAGCGTGCGATGCGCGGCGAGCTGGACTTCACCGCCAGCCTGCGCCAGCGCGTGGCGACCCTGAAAGGGGCCGATGCTAACATCCTGCGCCAGGTGCGCGATGTGCTGCCGCTGATGCCGGGGCTGACGCAGCTGGTGCTGAAGCTCCAGTCCCTCGGCTGGAAAGTGGCGATCGCCTCCGGTGGCTTTACCTTCTTTGCGGATTATCTACGCGAGAAACTGCATCTGACCACGGTGGTCGCTAACGAGCTGGAAATCATGGACGGCAAGCTGACCGGCCAGGTGATCGGCGATATCGTGGATGCCCAGTACAAAGCCAATACCCTGACGCGCCTGGCGGAAAAGTATGAGATTCCGGTCGAGCAGACCGTCGGCATTGGCGACGGCGCGAACGATCTGCCAATGATCAAAGTGGCTGGCCTTGGCATTGCCTACCATGCCAAACCAAAAGTGAATGAAAAGACGGAAGTCACTATCCGTCACGCTGACCTGATGGGGGTGTTCTGCATTCTCTCCGGCAGCCTTAATCAGAAATAACGAGGTAAACCGTGGCGAAAGCTCCAAAACGCGCATTTGTCTGTAATGAATGTGGTGCGGATTATCCGCGCTGGCAGGGGCAATGCAGCGCCTGTCATGCCTGGAACACCATCACCGAAGTGCGTGGTGTGGCGGCTTCGCCGAGCGTGGCGCGCAACGAGCGCCTGAGCGGCTACGCGGGCAATGCGGGCGTAGCGAAAGTCCAGAAGCTCTCGGACATCAGCCTCGAAGAGCTGCCGCGTTTCTCCACCGGGTTTAAAGAGTTCGATCGCGTGCTCGGCGGCGGCGTGGTGCCGGGCAGCGCGATTCTTATCGGTGGTAACCCGGGCGCGGGCAAGTCAACCCTGCTGCTGCAAACGCTCTGCAAGCTCGCCGAACAGATGAAAACCCTGTACGTGACGGGTGAAGAATCCCTGCAGCAGGTGGCGATGCGCGCGCACCGTCTGGGCCTGCCGACCGGCAACTTGAACATGCTGTCGGAAACCAGCATCGAGCAGATCTGCATGATCGCCGAAGAAGAGCAGCCGAAGCTGATGGTGATCGACTCCATCCAGGTGATGCACATGGCGGACATCCAGTCCTCGCCGGGCAGCGTCGCGCAGGTGCGTGAAACGGCGGCCTACCTGACGCGCTTTGCTAAAACACGCGGCGTGGCGATTGTGATGGTGGGCCATGTGACCAAAGATGGCTCGCTGGCGGGACCGAAAGTGCTCGAACACTGTATCGACTGCTCGGTGATGCTCGACGGCGACGCGGATTCCCGCTTCCGCACCCTGCGCAGCCACAAGAACCGCTTCGGCGCGGTGAACGAGTTAGGCGTGTTTGCCATGACCGAGCAGGGGCTGCGCGAAGTCAGCAACCCGTCGGCCATCTTCCTGAGCCGTGGCGATGAGATCACCTCCGGCAGTTCGGTAATGGTGCTGTGGGAAGGGACGCGCCCGCTGCTGGTTGAAATTCAGGCGCTGGTGGATCACTCGATGATGGGTAACCCGCGGCGCGTGGCGGTCGGTCTGGAGCAGAACCGCCTGGCGATCCTGCTGGCGGTGCTGCACCGTCACGGCGGCCTGCAGATGGCGGATCAGGATGTGTTCGTCAACGTGGTTGGCGGGGTGAAAGTCACTGAGACCAGCGCGGACCTGGCGCTGCTGCTGGCGATGGTCTCCAGCCTGCGCGACAGACCGCTGCCGCAGGATCTGGTCGTCTTCGGTGAAGTGGGTCTGGCCGGGGAAATCCGTCCGGTGCCGAGCGGCCAGGAGCGTATCTCCGAGGCGGCAAAGCACGGCTTCCGTCGGGCTATCGTTCCGGCAGCTAACGTGCCGAAAAAAATCCCGGAAGGGATGCAGGTCTTTGGCGTTAAGAAACTCGCAGATGCGTTAAATGTCTTTGACGACTTATAATTACGTATTCGATTTTGCAGGAGGCACCGTAATTTATGTCATCATTTGACTACATCAAGACCGCGATCCGCCAGAAGGGCTGCACGCTGCAGCAGGTGGCGGACGCCAGCGGCATGACCAAAGGCTACCTGAGCCAGTTGCTGAACGCCAAAATCAAAAGCCCCAGCGCGCAGAAGCTTGAAGCGCTGCACCGCTTTCTGGGGCTGGAGTTCCCGCGAATGCAAAAGAACATCGGCGTGGTGTTCGGCAAGTTTTATCCGCTGCATACCGGGCATATCTATCTGATCCAGCGCGCCTGTAGCCAGGTGGACGAGCTGCACATCATCATGGGCTACGACGAAACGCGCGATCGCCAGCTCTTTGAAGACAGCGCCATGTCGCAGCAGCCCACCGTGCCTGACCGTCTGCGCTGGCTGCTTCAGACCTTTAAGTACCAGAAAAACATTCGCATTCATGCCTTTAATGAAGAGGGCATGGAGCCGTACCCGCACGGCTGGGACGTGTGGAGCAACGGCATCAAAGCGTTTATGGAAGAGAAGGGCATTGCGCCTAACTGGATCTACACCTCTGAAGAGTCCGACGCGCCGCAGTTCCGCGAGCATCTGGGCATCGAGACGGTGCTGATCGACCCGAAACGGACCTTTATGAACATCAGCGGGGCGCAGATCCGCGAGAACCCGTTCCGCTACTGGGATTATATTCCGACCGAAGTGAAGCCGTTCTTCGTGCGTACGGTGGCTATTCTGGGCGGCGAGTCAAGCGGTAAATCAACGCTGGTCAACAAGCTGGCGAACATCTTCAACACCACCAGCGCGTGGGAGTATGGACGCGATTACGTCTTCTCTCACCTCGGCGGCGACGAGATGGCACTGCAGTATTCCGACTACGATAAAATCGCGCTCGGGCACGCCCAGTACATTGATTTCGCGGTGAAATACGCTAACAAAGTGGCGTTTATTGATACCGATTTCGTCACCACGCAGGCGTTCTGTAAAAAGTACGAGGGGCGCGAGCACCCGTTCGTGCAGGCGCTGATTGACGAATACCGCTTTGACCTGGTGATCCTGCTGGAAAACAACACCCCGTGGGTGGCCGACGGCATGCGCAGCCTGGGCAGCTCGGTGGACAGGCGCGAGTTCCAGACCATGCTGGTGGAGATGCTCAACGAGAACAACGTTGAGTTTGTGCATGTGGAAGAGTCGGATTATGACACCCGCTTCCTGCGCTGCGTCGAGCTGGTGAAGGAGATGATGGGGGAGCAGGGGTAATAACTTCCCCCTCGCCCTTTGTACGGTCCGGGGACATAG
>NZ_JADCLB010000012.1:0-139629 GCF_014982245.1 Enterobacter cloacae complex sp. P6RS | reverse complement strand
ACTTAATTCTGCTCAATGTCGATAACAGTTTAATTATACTTAAGTCATCCTTAACTGGATGGTTATTGTATATTGATTTGGTTTATGGTTTCATTCAAACACTAAAGTTAAGCATATCCTTTGTGCCGTTTTGTATTATAGCATTATTAGATAATCTTTATATATTCCGATTTTTAAACAATTTTCTTTCGCTGGTCGTATCTGCATGGTAAATCATATTTTTCGAAATTATTACAGTGCGTTGGCGAAGGGAGTGTAGCGTGACAGTGGAGTCAGAAGTGCCAGAAAATAATATTAAACAACCACAGATTACTGATGGAATTAAACCACAGTTACGCACGGTGGATCTTAATCTACTGACGGTGTTTGATGCTGTCATGCAGGAGCAGAATATCACGCGTGCGGCACAAGCCCTGGGGATGTCACAGCCTGCCGTAAGTAATGCCGTTGCCAGGCTTAAGGTTATGTTCAACGACGAATTGTTTGTTCGTTATGGAAGAGGGATCCAGCCTACAGCGCGGGCTTTCCAGCTTTTCGGCTCCATCCGCCAGGCGCTGCAGCTGGTGCAAAATGAGCTGCCGGGCTCGGGCTTTGAACCCTTAAGCAGTGAGCGAGTATTCCATCTCTGCGTCTGCAGTCCATTAGATAATTATCTGACGTCAATTATTTATAATAAAGTTGAAGAGATCGCACCTAATATTAATCTCGTCTTTAAATCGTCCTTAAATCAAAACACCGAACACCAGTTACGTTACCAGGAAATCGAATTCGTCCTGGGTTATGAAGAATTCCGCCGTCCTGAATTTTCCTGTGTACCGCTGTTTAAAGATGAAATGGTGCTGGTTGCCAGCAAAAAACATCCACGACTGAATGCGCCGTTACGTGAAAGTGACGTTTATAGCGAACAGCATGCCGTTGTTGCGCTCGACAGATATGCCTCCTTTAGCCTGCCCTGGTACGACACTGCGGAGAAACAGGCGAGCGTGGCTTATCAGGGGATGGCCATGGTCAGCGTGTTAAACGTCGTTTCCCAGACGCAGCTGGTGGCAATTGCCCCACGCTGGCTGGCAGAAGAGTTCTCTGGCGCGTTAAATCTGCAAATTTTGCCTCTGCCGCTCAAGCTAAATAGCCGCACCTGCTATCTCTCCTGGCATGAAGCTGCTGGACGGGATAAAGGACACCAGTGGATGGAAGAGCTACTTATTAGCATCTGCCGTCGGTAATCGAGTCAGGATAAATTGCATCTTTGCATGTGATTTATCCTGGTTTTGTTTCTTTTATTAATATTTTGTTCTGTTACGTATTTTATCTGGCGCCTGCCAGGCCCGTAAAAATAGATGATTTTCTACATCGCCGCGCTTTTCAGCGATGATTTATCATCTCATCCCCTAATTTCAGATGAATTAACCATATCCTCTGACAATGTCTGTTTTTTCTGCTTTCACGGCCTCTTCTCTCTCCTGGTTTGCGAATTGCCTGCCTCATAACGAGCGGTTAAGGTAAGTATCACTCTGCAAAATAGAAGACGGGTTCATCCCGATCGCAAGACGGTGCGGAAATGAATTCGGCGGTCCGTCTATAACAAAATGCCTGGAGGCAAAGCATGGAGATGTTGTCTGGCGCGGAAATGGTCGTCCGGTCGCTGATCGATCAGGGCGTAAAGCAAGTGTTCGGCTATCCTGGCGGCGCGGTCCTCGATATTTATGACGCACTGCATACGGTAGGGGGTATTGACCATGTGCTGGTACGCCATGAGCAGGCGGCGGTACATATGGCCGATGGCCTGGCGCGTGCGACGGGTGAAGTGGGCGTGGTCCTGGTCACGTCGGGGCCCGGTGCGACAAACGCCATTACCGGCATTGCGACCGCGTACATGGACTCTATTCCGCTGGTGATCCTTTCCGGACAGGTCGCGACATCACTGATTGGCTATGATGCGTTTCAGGAGTGCGACATGGTCGGGATTTCGCGTCCCGTCGTGAAGCACAGCTTCCTTGTCAAGCAAACCGAAGACATTCCTGGCATTCTGAAGAAGGCGTTCTGGCTGGCGGCAAGCGGGCGCCCGGGGCCGGTGGTGGTCGATCTCCCTAAAGATATCCTGAACCCGGCAAACAAGCTGCCTTATGTCTGGCCGGAATCGGTGAGCATGCGCTCTTACAACCCAACAACGCAGGGCCACAAAGGTCAGATCAAACGCGCGCTGCAAACGCTGCTGGCCGCTAAAAAACCGGTGGTCTATGTCGGTGGCGGGGCCGTCAATTCAGCGTGTGAGGCACAGCTTCGTGAACTGGTTGAAAAGCTCAATCTTCCTGTTGCGTCATCGCTGATGGGACTCGGAGCGTTTCCCGCCACCCACCGTCAGGCGCTCGGCATGTTGGGTATGCACGGTACCTATGAAGCCAACATGACGATGCATCATTCTGACGTCATCTTTGCCGTCGGCGTGCGTTTTGACGATCGTACGACCAACAACCTGGCGAAGTATTGCCCGAACGCCACCGTGCTGCACATTGATATCGATCCGACGTCAATTTCAAAAACGGTGTCTGCTGATGTACCTATCGTCGGCGACGCGCGACAGGTCCTTGAACAAATTCTGGATCTGCTGGCGCTGGAAAACACAGCGCAACCGCTGGATGAAATCCGTGACTGGTGGCAGCAAATTGAGCAATGGCGCGCGCGGCAGTGTCTGAAATATGACACCCAAAGCGAGCATATTAAGCCGCAGGCGGTCATCGAAACGGTATGGCGACTGACGAAAGGCGACGCGTATGTGACCTCTGACGTGGGCCAGCATCAAATGTTTGCCGCCCTCTATTATCCGTTTGATAAACCGCGTCACTGGATCAACTCGGGAGGTTTAGGCACGATGGGCTTTGGCCTGCCTGCCGCGCTGGGCGTGAAGCTGGCGCTGCCCAATGAAACCGTCGTCTGCGTGACCGGAGACGGCAGTATTCAGATGAACATTCAGGAACTTTCCACCGCGCTGCAATATGAGCTGCCGGTACTGGTGCTCAACCTCAATAACGGCTATCTCGGTATGGTGAAGCAGTGGCAGGATATGATCTACTCGGGCCGCCACTCTCAGTCATATATGAAATCGCTGCCGGATTTTGTTCGTCTTGCTGAAGCTTACGGTCATATAGGGATGCGGGTGACCGATCCGGCTGAGCTGGAAACGAAGCTCGCCGAAGCGCTTGAGCACGTTAAAAACAACCGTCTCGTCTTTATGGATGTCATCGTTGATGGAACCGAGCACGTTTATCCGATGCATATTCGCGGCGGCGGTATGGACGAGATGTGGTTAAGCAAAACGGAGAGAACCTGATATGCGCCGGATATTATCGGTATTACTGGAAAACGAGTCTGGCGCACTGTCGCGCGTCATTGGGCTTTTTGCGCAGCGTGGCTATAACATTGAAAGCCTGACCGTGGCGCCAACGGACGATCCGACGCTGTCGCGTATGACGATTCAGACCGTTGGCGATGCCAAGGTAATTGAGCAGATCGAGAAACAGCTGCATAAGCTGGTCGATGTGCTGCGCGTAAGCGAGCTGGGGCAGGGCGCTTACGTTGAGCGTGAGGTCATGCTGGTAAAAATACAGGCCAGCGGTTACGGGCGCGAAGAGGTCAAACGCAATGCGGATATCTTCCGCGGGCAGATCATCGACGTCACGCCTTCTCTTTATACGGTTCAACTGGTCGGAACCAGTGACAAGCTGGACGCTTTCCTGGCATCCGTGCGGGATGTAGCAAAAATTGTTGAGGTGGCGAGATCGGGGATCGTTGGTCTGTCACGCGGCGAGAAAATCATGCGGTAGTTGTTAAAAAGGTTCGCCTCTTTCAGCCCGGTCACCAAAGCCGGGCTTTTTTTTGCGTAATCAGCCGACAACGCAGATAAAAGCGGTTGCCGCGAAGGCTTTTCTGCGTTTAGATGTTAAAAGATTTAACCATAACCTTGACAGGGCCATGGACTCTTTTCTTTTTTTAAGGGGCAATTGTGAAACTGGATGAAATCGCCCGGCTAGCCGGCGTGTCACGAACAACGGCCAGCTATGTGATTAACGGCAAAGCAAAGCAGTACCGCGTCAGCGATAAGACCGTTGAAAAAGTTATGGCGGTGGTTCGTGAGCATAACTACCATCCGAATGCTGTCGCTGCCGGCCTGCGTGCCGGGCGCACCCGCTCTATTGGTCTGGTGATCCCGGATCTGGAAAACACCAGCTATACCCGTATCGCCAACTATCTCGAACGTCAGGCCCGCCAGCGCGGTTACCAGCTGCTGATAGCCTGTTCTGAAGACCAGCCCGATAACGAGATGCGCTGCATTGAACATCTGCTCCAGCGTCAGGTCGATGCCATCATCGTCTCGACCTCCTTACCGCCGGAGCATCCGTTTTACCAGCGCTGGGCGAACGATCCGTTCCCCATCGTGGCGCTGGACCGCGCGCTCGATCGTGAGCATTTCACAAGCGTAGTGGGTGCCGATCAGGATGACGCGGAAATGCTGGCCGCTGAGCTGAGAACCTTCCCCGCTGAAACGGTGCTGTATCTTGGCGCGCTGCCCGAGCTTTCCGTAAGCTTCCTGCGTGAGCAAGGGTTCAGAACCGCCTGGAAAGACGATCCGCGTGAAGTCCACTATCTCTATGCCAACAGCTATGAACGCGAAGCCGCTGCGCAGCTGTTCGAAAAATGGCTGGAGACGCACCCGATGCCCCAGGCGCTGTTCACCACGTCATTTGCCCTTCTGCAGGGGGTAATGGATGTCACCTTGCGTCGTGAAGGCAAGCTTCCCTCTGACCTGGCGATCGCCACGTTTGGGGATAACGAGCTTCTCGATTTCCTTCAGTGCCCGGTGCTGGCGGTGGCCCAGCGTCACCGAGATGTAGCGGAACGCGTCCTGGAGATTGTTCTGGCGAGTCTGGATGAGCCGCGCAAACCGAAGCCGGGTCTGACGCGTATCAAACGTAATCTCTATCATCGCGGAATTTTGAGCCGCCATAAATGAAATGACGGGGCGGCGAAAAACCGCCCTTTTTACTGGAATTATTCGTCGAGTTAATTCCCGCAGTGAAATTAGGATAATTCTTGAGAGATCCTAATCTACTATTTTTCTTAATTCATTTTGCCGTTTAAAATGGCCCTTAAAGAATCATGAAGCGATTTTTAGACGCCTCTCTTTGTATTACTTTGTTACAAACCCTCTTCGGTCGATGAATATTCAGACGTTTTTTCTTCCCCCCGACCGGCCAGCAACGCAACCGCCGCTTCTACCGACCGATTGAGCGAATCTGGCGCTGTCATCCCCTGACAATCTGTCATAAAATGCTGCCCGCGTCGCAAACTGACACTTTATATTTATCTGCGATGATATTGAGTGAGCCTTAACGCTAGTGTGCATATTCGGTTTTTTTCTTACAAATATTCATAACGTTAATTTTGCCTCGCCAGTTGTGCAGTTATTAACCGGGACTGTTTATCTCTGTAAATAGTGGGCGTACAGCCTCGTATAGGGAGAGTCCTGGCTTGACAAGCTTTTCCCTCGCTCCGTAAACTCCTTCAGGTGGGAATTTGTGGGTTAAAGTGGTGAGGAGGGGTGAGACTGGCATGTTCCGTGGAGCAACGTTAGTCAATCTCGACAGCAAGGGGCGTTTATCGGTACCAACCCGATACCGCGACCAGCTGATTGAGAATGCTTCGGGTCAAATGGTTTGCACCATTGACATCAACTCCCCCTGCCTGCTGCTTTACCCCTTGCCTGAATGGGAAATCATTGAGCAAAAGCTGTCGCGACTGTCGAGCATGAACCCGCAGGAACGCCGCGTGCAGCGGCTCTTATTGGGACATGCCAGTGAATGTCAGATGGATAACGCCGGGCGATTACTGATTGCTCCTGTGTTGCGGCAACATGCCGGTCTGACCAAAGAAGTGATGCTGGTCGGGCAGTTCAACAAGTTTGAACTGTGGGACGAAACGACCTGGTATCAACAGGTCAAGGAAGATATCGACGCTGAGCAGTCTGATTCCGCAACTTTATCGGAACGGCTGCAGGACTTGTCTCTATAAATATGATGGAAAATTATAAACATAAAACGGTGTTACTGGACGAGGCCGTGAACGGCCTGAATATTCGTCCGGATGGCATCTACATTGATGGCACGTTTGGTCGCGGTGGTCACTCGCGTTTGATCCTCTCCCAGCTTGGAGAGGAAGGGCGACTGCTGGCAATCGATCGCGATCCGCAGGCGATTGCCGTGGCACAGACCATCAATGACCCACGCTTTTCCATCGTGCATGGACCTTTTTCTGCGCTCGCTGATTACGTGGCCGAGCGCGATCTCACGGGCAAGATCGACGGGATTCTTCTCGATCTTGGCGTCTCTTCACCCCAGCTTGATGATGCAGAACGCGGCTTCTCCTTTATGCGCGACGGTCCGCTGGACATGCGTATGGACCCGACGCGCGGCCAGTCTGCCGCCGAATGGCTGCAGACCGCTGACGAAGCCGATATTGCCTGGGTGATCAAAACCTTCGGCGAAGAACGTTTTGGCAAGCGCATTGCGCGCGCCATCGTTGAGCGCAACCGCATTGAGCCGATGACCCGCACCAAAGAGTTGGCCGAGGTGATCGCGGCGGCAACGCCGGTGAAGGATAAGCACAAACATCCCGCGACCCGTACCTTCCAGGCGGTTCGCATCTGGGTAAACAGTGAACTGGAGGAAATAGAGCTGGCGCTAAAAAGCTCGCTCGACGTGCTGGCCCCGGGTGGGCGGTTATCCATCATCAGCTTCCATTCGCTGGAAGACCGCATTGTAAAACGCTTCATGCGTGAACAGAGCCGCGGTCCTCAGGTTCCCGCGGGGTTGCCGATGACGGAAGAACAACTCAGGAAGCTGGGGGGCCGTCAGTTGCGAGCATTAGGCAAGTTGATGCCGGGCGAAGAAGAGGTGGCAGAGAATCCACGTGCCCGTAGTTCAGTGCTGCGAGTTGCAGAGAGGACGAACGCATGATCGGCAGAGTGACAGAAACCCTAAGCAAAGTTAAGGGATCGTTAGGAAGCAACGAGCGCCATGCCTTGCCTGGCGTGATCGGCGACGATCTTTTGCGATTCGGGAAACTGCCACTCTGCCTGTTCATTTGCATCATTGTTACGGCAGTTACGGTGGTGACCACAGCTCACCATACACGTTTATTGACTGCGCAACGCGAGCAGCTGGTGCTGGAACGCGATGCGCTGGATATTGAATGGCGAAATCTGATCCTTGAAGAAAACGCGCTCGGCGATCACAGCCGGGTTGAACGGATCGCAACGGAAAAGCTGCAGCTGCAGCATGTTGATCCTTCCCAGGAAAATATCGTAGTACAAAAATAAGGGAACACGCGACGCATGAAAGCAGCGGCAAAAACGCTTAAACCAAAACGTCAGGAAGAACAGGCCAACTTCATCAGTTGGCGTTTTGCGTTGCTTTGCGGCTGCATTTTACTGGCGCTGGGTTTCCTGCTGGGACGCGTGGCGTGGTTGCAAATCATCGCCCCTGACATGCTGGTACGCCAGGGAGATATGCGCTCCCTTCGCGTTCAGGAAGTGTCGACTTCTCGCGGAATGATCACTGACCGTTCAGGTCGCCCGCTGGCGGTGAGCGTGCCGGTGAAGGCGATCTGGGCCGATCCGAAAGAGCTGCACGACGCCGGTGGCATCACGCTTGATAACCGCTGGAAAGCGCTTTCAGATGCGCTCAAAATGCCGCTGGATCAGCTAGCCTCCCGCGTCAACGCGAACCCGAAAGGGCGTTTTATCTATCTGGCGCGCCAGGTTAACCCTGACATGGCGGACTACATTCGGAAACTGAAGCTGCCGGGCATTCATCTGCGCGAAGAATCCCGTCGTTACTATCCGTCCGGCGAAGTAACCGCTCACCTCATCGGCTTCACCAACGTTGACAGCCAGGGGATTGAAGGCGTTGAAAAAAGCTTCGATAAGTGGCTCACCGGCCAGCCTGGCGAGCGAATTGTGCGTAAGGACCGCTACGGGCGCGTCATCGAAGATATCTCCTCTACGGATAGCCAGGCGGCGCACAACCTGGCTCTGAGTATCGACGAGCGCCTGCAGGCGCTGGTCTACCGCGAGCTGAACAACGCCGTGGCGTTTAACAAGGCAGAATCCGGCAGCGCCGTGCTGGTGGATGTCAGCACCGGAGAAGTGCTGGCCATGGCCAACAGTCCTTCCTACAACCCGAACAACTTTACCGGCACCGCAAAAGATGCGATGCGTAACCGGGCAATTACCGACGTGTTCGAACCCGGCTCCACGGTGAAACCGATGGTGGTGATGACGGCGCTTCAGCGCGGTATCGTCAATGAAAACACGGTCCTGAACACGATCCCTTACCGTATTAACGGCCACGAGATTAAAGACGTGGCGCGCTACAGCGAATTGACCCTGACCGGGGTGTTACAGAAGTCGAGTAACGTCGGTGTTTCAAAGCTGGCGTTAGCGATGCCGTCCTCAGCGTTAGTAGAGACTTACTCACGTTTTGGACTTGGAAAGGCGACCAATTTGGGGTTGGTCGGAGAACGCAGTGGCTTATATCCTCAAAAACAACGGTGGTCTGACATAGAGAGGGCCACCTTCTCTTTCGGCTACGGGCTAATGGTAACCCCGTTACAGTTAGCGCGAGTCTACGCAACGATTGGCAGCTACGGCGTTTATCGCCCGCTGTCCATCACCAAAGTTGATCCACCGGTTCCGGGCGAGCGTATCTTCCCGGAATCCATCGTTCGTACCGTTGTGCACATGATGGAAAGCGTGGCGCTGCCGGGCGGCGGCGGCGTGAAGGCGGCCATCAAAGGCTATCGCATCGCCATTAAAACCGGTACGGCGAAAAAGGTGGGGCCAGACGGCCGCTACATCAACAAATACATTGCCTATACCGCAGGCGTTGCGCCTGCAAGCAATCCGCGTTTTGCGCTGGTGGTCGTGATTAACGATCCACAGGCGGGTAAATACTACGGCGGCGCCGTTTCCGCGCCTGTGTTTGGCGCCATCATGGGTGGCGTGTTACGCACCATGAACGTTGAACCAGATGCGCTGGCGACGGGCGAAAAAAGTGAATTTGTAATTAATCAAGGCGAGGGTACAGGTGGCAGATCGTAATTTGCGCGACCTTCTCGCTCCGTGGGTGTCAAATGCACCGGAGCGAGCACTGCGAGAGATGGTACTGGACAGCCGCGTGGCTGCTTCTGGCGATCTTTTTGTGGCGGTGGTTGGTCATCAGGCGGACGGGCGTCGTTATATCCCGCAGGCGATTGCGCAAGGTGTGGCTGCCATTATTGCTGAGGCTAAAGACGAGGCAACCGACGGTGAGATCCGTGAAATGCACGGGGTGCCGGTTATCTATCTCAGCCAGTTGAATGAGCGTCTCTCTGCACTGGCGGGACGTTTTTATCACGAACCTTCCGACCAACTGCGTCTGGTTGGCGTGACGGGCACGAACGGAAAAACCACCACCACGCAGCTGATGGCGCAGTGGGCTCAGCTGCTGGGTGAAACCGGCGCGGTGATGGGTACCGTGGGTAACGGCCTGCTGGGCAAAGTGAGCCCGACGGAAAACACCACCGGTTCGGCGGTTGACGTACAGCACGTGCTTGCCGGTCTGGCAGGGCAAGGGGCAACCTTTGCCGCAATGGAAGTTTCTTCGCACGGCCTGGTACAGCACCGCGTCGCGGCACTGAAGTTTGCTGCTTCAGTGTTCACCAACCTGAGCCGCGATCACCTTGATTATCATGGTGATATGGAACACTACGAAGCCGCCAAATGGCTGCTGTTCTCTACTCACCATTACGGCCAGGCCATTATCAATGCCGACGACGAAGTGGGCCGCCGCTGGCTTGCGAAGCTGCCAGACGCGGTAGCGGTGTCGATGGAAGACCATATCAATCCGAACTGCCACGGCCGCTGGCTGAAGGCCGTAGACGTTAACTATCACGACAGTGGCGCGACGATCCGCTTTGCCTCTTCCTGGGGTGACGGTGAAATCGAAAGCCGCCTGATGGGGGCGTTCAACGTCAGCAACCTGCTGCTGGCGCTGGCAACGCTGCTGGCGCTGGGTTATCCGATGGCGGAACTGCTGAAAACGTCAGCGCGTCTCCAGCCGGTTTGCGGCCGTATGGAAGTGTTTAGCGCGCCGGGCAAACCGACCGTGGTTGTCGATTATGCCCACACGCCGGATGCGCTGGAAAAAGCGCTGGAAGCGGCACGCCTGCACTGCACCGGTAAACTCTGGTGCGTCTTCGGCTGCGGTGGCGATCGCGACAAAGGTAAACGTCCCCTGATGGGCGCCATTGCGGAGCAGTTCGCGGACATTCCTGTGGTCACCGATGACAATCCGCGTACCGAAGAGCCGCGCGCCATCATCAACGACATTCTGGCGGGTATGCTGGACGCCGGTCGTGCCCGTGTGGTGGAAGGCCGCGCGGAAGCCGTGACAAACACCATCATGCAGGCAAAAGAAAATGATGTCGTTCTGCTGGCCGGTAAAGGTCATGAAGACTATCAGATTGTTGGCAATCGTCGTCTGGACTACTCCGACCGCGTAACGGCAGCGCGTCTGCTGGGAGTCGTCGCATGATTAGCATCACCTTAAGCCAGGCCGCTGCGGTACTGCACGGCGAGCTGCTGGGCCAGGATCTGACCATTGACGCGGTCACCACCGACACCCGCAAAGTGACCGCGGGCTGTCTGTTTGTGGCGCTGAAAGGCGAACGTTTTGACGCGCATGATTTTGCCGGACAGGCCAAAGAAAACGGCGCTGGCGCGCTGCTGGTCAGCCGCAGGCTGGATATCGATTTGCCGCAGATTGTGGTGAACGATACGCGTCTCGCGTTCGGTGAACTGGCCGCCTGGGTTCGTCAGCAGGTGCCTGCTCGCGTTGTCGCGCTGACCGGGTCATCGGGCAAAACGTCAGTGAAAGAGATGACGGCGGCCATCCTCAGCCAGTGCGGTAATACGCTTTATACCGCAGGCAACCTCAATAATGACATCGGCGTGCCGATGACATTGCTTCGCCTGACCAAAGAGCATGAATTTGCGGTGATCGAGTTAGGGGCAAACCACCAGGGCGAAATCGCCTGGACCGTGAGCCTGACTCGCCCGGAAGCGGTGCTGGTGAACAACCTTGCGGCAGCGCATCTGGAAGGTTTTGGCTCGCTGGAAGGCGTGGCGAAAGCGAAAGGCGAAATCTACACCGGTCTGCCTGCTGACGGCATTGCCATTCTCAATGCCGACAACAACGACTGGCTGAACTGGCAGAGCATCATTGGCTCGCGTAAAACCTGGCGCTTCTCGCCGAACGCGGCCAACAGTGACTTTACCGCGACCAATATCCATGTGACGTCGCACGGTACGGAATTCACGCTTGCTACCCCAACGGGTGACGTAGACGTGCTGTTACCGCTGCCGGGACGCCATAACATCGCCAATGCGCTGGCGGCAGCGGCCTTGTCGACGGCGGTGGGAGCGTCACACGAGGCGATTAAAACCGGGCTGGCGAATTTGAAAGCCGTGCCGGGACGCCTGTACCCGATCCCGCTTGCAGAAAACAAATTGCTGCTTGATGACTCCTACAACGCGAACGTCGGCTCAATGACGGCGGCGGTGCAGGTGCTATCTGAAATGCCGGGCTACCGCGTCATGGTGGTTGGCGACATGGCGGAGCTGGGCGATGAAAGCGAAGCCTGTCATACCCAGGTGGGTGAAGCGGCGAAAGCGGCGGGACTGGACTGCGTGCTGAGCGCAGGAAAACTGAGCCAGGCGATTAGCCATGCCAGCGGCGTTGGCGAACATTTTGCCGACAAAGCCGCGTTGATTGAGCGCCTTAAGGCATTAATTACAGAAAAACAAATTGTGACAGTGTTAGTGAAAGGTTCACGTAGTGCCGCCATGGAAGAGGTTGTGCACGCATTACAGGAGAACGGGACATGTTAGTTTGGCTGGCCGAACATTTGGTCAAATATTATTCAGGCTTTAACGTCTTTTCGTATCTGACGTTTCGCGCCATCGTCAGCCTGCTGACTGCGCTGTTCATCTCGTTGTGGATGGGCCCGCGCATGATTGCCCGTCTGCAAAAACTCTCTTTCGGCCAGGTCGTACGTAACGACGGTCCGGAGTCGCACTTCAGCAAGCGCGGTACGCCGACGATGGGCGGGATCATGATCCTGACCGCGATCGTCGTTTCCGTACTGCTGTGGGCCTATCCGTCTAACCCGTACGTCTGGTGCGTGCTGACCGTACTGGTGGGCTACGGCATTATCGGGTTTGTGGATGATTACCGTAAAGTCGTCCGCAAAGACACGAAGGGCCTGATTGCCCGCTGGAAGTATTTCTGGATGTCAGTGATTGCGCTGGGCGTTGCCTTCGCGCTGTATCTGGCAGGAAAAGATACGCCTGCCACCGAACTGGTGGTGCCGTTCTTTAAAGACGTGATGCCGCAGCTGGGGCTGTTCTACATCCTGCTGGCCTACTTTGTGATTGTTGGTACCGGTAACGCCGTTAACCTGACCGATGGCCTGGATGGTCTGGCGATTATGCCAACCGTCTTCGTGGCGGCTGGTTTTGCGCTGGTGGCGTGGGCGACCGGTAACATGAACTTTGCGAACTACCTGCACATTCCTTATCTGCGTCACGCGGGTGAGCTGGTGATCGTCTGTACGGCGATAGTCGGCGCGGGGCTGGGCTTCCTCTGGTTCAACACCTATCCGGCGCAGGTCTTTATGGGTGACGTCGGTTCTCTGGCTTTGGGCGGCGCGCTCGGCATTATCGCCGTGCTGCTGCGTCAGGAGTTCCTGCTGGTGATCATGGGCGGCGTGTTTGTGGTTGAAACCCTGTCGGTGATTTTGCAGGTCGGCTCCTTCAAGCTGCGCGGTCAGCGCATCTTCCGTATGGCGCCGATCCACCACCACTATGAACTGAAAGGCTGGCCGGAGCCGCGCGTGATTGTGCGCTTCTGGATTATTTCGCTGATGCTGGTGCTGATTGGCCTGGCAACGCTGAAGGTACGTTAATCATGGCAGATTACCAGGGTAAAAAAGTCGTTATCATTGGGTTAGGCCTCACTGGCCTCTCCTGCGTGGACTTTTTCCTTGCGCGCGGTGTGACGCCGCGCGTGATGGATACGCGTGTCTCTCCGCCGGGTCTGGACAAGCTGCCGGAACAGGTTGAACGCCACCTTGGTGGTCTGAATGATGACTGGCTGCTGGCAGCCGATCTGATTGTCGCCAGCCCGGGTATGGCGCTGGCGCACCCTTCACTGAGCGCTGCTGCGGATGCGGGCGTTGAGATTGTCGGCGATATCGAGCTGTTCTGCCGCGAAGCGCAGGCGCCGGTTATCGCGATCACCGGTTCTAATGGCAAAAGCACCGTCACTACCCTGGTGGGTGAAATGGCGAAAGCCGCAGGCATGAACGTAGGGGTAGGCGGCAATATCGGTCTGCCCGCGCTGATGCTGCTGGACAAAGGCTGCGAGCTGTACGTTCTGGAACTTTCCAGCTTCCAGCTTGAAACCACCTCCAGCCTGCATGCGGCGGCGGCAACGATCCTCAACGTGACGGAAGATCATATGGATCGGTATCCGTTTGGTCTGCAGCAGTATCGCGCGGCCAAGCTGCGTGTTTACGAAAATGCCAAAATTTGCGTGGTTAACGCCGACGACGCGCTGACCATGCCGGTGCGCGGCGCGGACGAGCGCTGCATCAGCTTTGGTATCACCATGGGTGATTATCATCTGAACCGCCAGCTGGGCGAAACCTGGCTGCGCGTGAAAGGTGAAAAGGTGCTGAACGTGAAGGAGATGAAGCTTTCCGGCCAGCACAACTATACCAATGCCCTGGCGGCGCTGGCGCTGGCAGATGCCGTAGGGCTGCCGCGCTCTTCCAGCCTGAAAGCGTTGACCACATTTTCCGGCCTGGCACACCGTTTCCAGCTGGCGCTGGAGCATAACGGCGTGCGCTGGATTAACGACTCCAAAGCGACCAACGTGGGAAGCACAGAGGCCGCGCTGAACGGTCTGCACGTTGAGGGCACCCTGCATCTTCTGTTGGGTGGCGACGGCAAATCTGCTGATTTCTCCTCCCTGAAACAGTACCTCACCGGCGATAACATCCGCCTGTACTGCTTTGGCCGTGACGGCAGCGAGCTGGCTGAACTACGCCCGGAAGTTGCTGAGCAAACTGAAACGATGGAACAGGCGATGCGCCTGATTGCCCCGCACGTGCAGCCTGGCGACATGGTTCTGCTCTCCCCGGCGTGCGCCAGCCTCGATCAGTTTAAGAATTTCGAACAGCGTGGCGATGTCTTTACCCGCCTTGCGAAGGAGTTAGGCTGATGCGTTTATCTCTCCCTCGCCTGAAAATGCCGCGCCTGCCAGGATTTGGAATTCTGGTGTGGCTGTTTGCGGCGCTGAAAGGCTGGGTGATGGCTTCACGGGATAAAGATTCCGATAGCCTGATTATGTACGACCGCACCCTGTTCTGGCTGACGCTGGGGCTGGCGGCGATCGGCTTTATCATGGTGACGTCGGCCTCTATGCCCGTTGGACAGCGTCTGGCGAACGATCCCTTCCTGTTCGCCAAGCGTGACGGGCTGTACATCATTCTGGCGTTCTGCCTGGCGCTGGTAACGCTTCGTCTGCCGATGGCGTTCTGGCAGCGCCACAGTACCGCGATGCTGATCGCCTCCATTATCATGCTGCTGATCGTGCTGGTTGTCGGGAGCTCCGTTAACGGGGCATCACGCTGGATCGCCTTCGGCCCGCTGCGTATTCAGCCTGCGGAGTTCACCAAGCTTTCGTTATTCTGCTACCTGGCAAACTACCTGGTGCGAAAAGTCGATGAGGTGCGAAACAACCTTCGCGGCTTCTTAAAGCCGATGGGCGTCATTCTGGTGCTGGCGATCCTGCTGCTGGCGCAGCCTGACCTCGGGACCGTTGTCGTACTGTTTGTCACCACGCTGGCGATGCTGTTCCTGGCAGGGGCCAAGCTGTGGCAGTTCATCGCCATCATCGGGATGGGGATTTCAGCAGTGGTGCTGCTGATCCTCGCCGAGCCTTACCGTATCCGCCGTGTGACCTCGTTCTGGAACCCGTGGGAAGATCCGTTCGGTAGCGGTTACCAGCTGACGCAGTCGCTGATGGCGTTTGGCCGCGGTGAAGTCTGGGGACAAGGCCTGGGCAACTCGGTGCAGAAACTGGAGTATTTACCGGAGGCGCATACCGACTTCATCTTCTCCATTATTGGGGAAGAACTGGGTTATATCGGTGTGGTATTAGCGCTTTTAATGGTATTCTTCGTCGCTTTCCGCGCCATGTCGATTGGCCGAAAAGCGCTGGAGATCGATCACCGCTTCTCAGGCTTCTTAGCCTGCTCAATTGGTATCTGGTTTAGCTTCCAGGCGCTGGTTAACGTCGGGGCCGCAGCGGGTATGCTGCCGACCAAAGGTCTGACGTTGCCGCTGATCAGCTATGGTGGTTCGAGCCTGTTGATCATGTCGACGGCCATTATGTTTTTGTTACGCATAGATTATGAGACGCGTCTGGAGAAAGCCCAGGCGTTTACACGAGGTTCACGATGAATCAACCGAAGCGGTTAATGGTGATGGCAGGCGGTACCGGTGGACACGTGTTCCCGGGGCTGGCGGTTGCGCACCATTTAATGGAGCAGGGCTGGCAGGTACGCTGGCTGGGAACCGCAGACCGCATGGAAGCCGACCTGGTACCGAAGCACGGTATTGAGATCGACTTTATTCGTATTTCCGGCCTGCGAGGCAAAGGCCTCAAGGCCATGCTGCTGGCGCCGGTGCGTATTTTTAATGCCTGGCGTCAGGCGCGCACCATCATGAAGCGCTTTAAGCCCGATGTGGTGCTGGGTATGGGCGGCTATGTTTCTGGTCCCGGCGGGCTGGCCGCGTGGTCGTTAGGCATTCCCGTTGTTCTGCACGAGCAGAACGGTATTGCCGGTCTGACCAACAAGTGGCTGGCGAAAATCGCCACCAAAGTGATGCAGGCGTTTCCCGGTGCGTTTCCGAAAGCGGACGTGGTGGGTAACCCGGTGCGCGTCGACGTGCTGGCGCTGCCTCTACCGGATGCCCGCCTGGCGGGACGTGAAGGCCCGGTTCGTGTTTTGGTCGTTGGTGGTTCTCAGGGTGCGCGCATTCTGAATCAGACAATGCCGCAGGTGGCGGCAAAGCTGGGTGATGCCGTGACTATCTGGCACCAAAGCGGTAAAGGCGCTCAGCAGACCGTTGAGCAGGCGTACGCTGATGAAGGCCAGCCGCAGCATAAAGTGACGGAATTTATTGACGATATGGCCGCAGCCTATGCCTGGGCCGATGTCGTGGTCTGCCGCTCTGGCGCGCTGACGGTGAGCGAAATCGCCGCCGCCGGCTTGCCAGCGCTGTTCGTGCCGTTCCAGCACAAAGACCGACAGCAGTACTGGAACGCGCTGCCGCTTGAGAAAGCCGGCGCGGCGAAAATTTTTGAGCAGCCACACTTTACCGCCGATGCGGTCGCCACCACCCTGGCGGGCTGGAACAGAGACGCACTGCTGGAGATGGCGCAGCGCGCGCGCGCTGCCGCTATCCCGGATGCGACAGAACGGGTGGCAAAAGAAGTGAGCCTGGCAGCCCAGGCTTAACCCTCGCAGCGCGTGTTGCGCTGCACGAATTTTAAGTAGTCGATGGCGTTTAGAGAATGAATACACAACAACTGGCAAAACTGCGTTCAATCGTGCCCGAGATGCGTCGCGTCCGGCACATTCACTTTGTTGGCATCGGTGGTGCCGGCATGGGCGGTATTGCCGAAGTGTTAGCTAACGAAGGTTATCAGATCAGCGGGTCTGACCTGGCGCCAAACCCTGTCACGCAGCAGCTGGCGTCGCTTGGGGCGACTATCTATTTCAACCATCGCCCGGAAAACGTGCGCGATGCAAGCGTGGTGGTGGTATCGAGCGCCATCTCCTCTGACAATCCGGAAATCGTTGCCGCGCACGAAGCGCGCATTCCGGTGATCCGCCGCGCAGAAATGCTGGCGGAACTGATGCGGTTCCGTCACGGCATTGCGATTGCCGGTACCCACGGTAAAACCACGACCACGGCGATGGTTTCCAGCATTTATGCGGAAGCGGGTCTCGATCCGACGTTTGTCAATGGCGGTCTGGTGAAAGCCGCAGGCGTCCATGCGCGTCTGGGCCACAGCCGTTATCTGATTGCGGAAGCGGATGAGAGCGACGCGTCGTTCCTGCACCTGCAGCCGATGGTGGCGATTGTCACCAATATCGAAGCCGACCATATGGATACCTACCAGGGCGACTTCGAAAACTTAAAGCAGACCTTCATCAACTTCCTGCACAACCTGCCGTTTTATGGCCGCGCGGTGATGTGCGTGGACGACCCGGTGATCCGCGAGCTGCTGCCGCGCGTCGGTCGTCAAATCACCACCTACGGCTTCAGCGAAGACGCTGACGTCCGCGTGGAAGAGTACAAACAGATTGGTGCGCAGGGGCATTTCACTCTGGCGCGTCAGGACAAAGAGCTGCTGCACGTCACGCTGAATGCGCCAGGGCGCCATAACGCACTTAACGCCGCAGCGGCAGTGGCTGTTGCGACGGAAGAAGGCATTGATGATGAGGCGATCCTGCGCGCGCTGGAAAGCTTCCAGGGGACAGGGCGTCGCTTCGACTTCCTCGGCGAGTTCCCGCTGGATGCGGTGAATGGTAAGCCAGGTACCGCGATGCTGGTGGACGACTACGGTCACCATCCGACGGAAGTCGACGCGACCATCAAAGCCGCACGCGCGGGCTGGCCGGAGAAGAATCTGGTGATGATCTTCCAGCCGCACCGCTTCACGCGTACCCGCGATCTGTATGACGATTTCGCCAGCGTGCTGTCACAGGTGGATACCCTGCTGATGCTGGATGTTTACGCCGCTGGCGAAACGCCAATTCCAGGCGCAGACAGCCGTTCCCTGTGTCGTACCATCCGCGGGCGCGGTAAAGTTGACCCTATTCTGGTTTCTGACCCGGCACAGGTGGCGGAAATTCTGGCACCGGTCCTGACCGGTAACGATCTCATCCTGATTCAGGGTGCGGGAAATATCGGCAAGATCGCCCGTACCTTAGCTGAAATCAAACTGAAGCCGCAAACCCAGGAGGATGAGCATCATGGCTGATAAGATTGCAGTCCTCTCTGGCGGCAACTCCGCCGAGCGCGAGGTTTCTCTGAATTCCGGCGCTGCCGTGCTGGCGGGCCTGCGTGAAGGCGGCGTAAACGCACATATTGTCGATCCAAAAGAGGTCGACGTGACGCAATTAAAAGCGATGGGCTTCGATAAGGTCTTTATCGCGTTACATGGTCGTGGCGGTGAAGACGGAACCCTGCAAGGGCTTCTGGAGCTGATCGGCCTGCCTTACACCGGCAGCGGCGTGATGGCATCCGCCATCTCTATGGATAAACTGCGCAGTAAGTTACTCTGGCAGGGAGCGGGTTTACCCGTTGCGCCGTGGGTGGCGCTGACGCGCGGCGAATTTGAATTGGGCCTGTCGGACAGCGTTAATACACGCATTGCGGCACTGGGCTTACCGGTTATTGTAAAGCCGAGCAGGGAAGGGTCGAGCGTCGGGATGTCAAAGGTCGATAAAGCTGAAGATTTAACATCTGCTTTAGCGCTGGCATTTCAACACGATGAAGAAGTTCTGATTGAAAAATGGCTCAGCGGGCCGGAATTTACCGTCGCGATGCTTGGCGAAGAAATTTTACCGTCAATTCGCATCCAACCCGCCGGAGTCTTCTATGATTATGAGGCGAAGTATCTCTCTGATGAGACGCAATATTTCTGCCCTTGTGGTCTTGAAGCAGAGCGCGAAGCCGAATTACAGTCCCTGGTGCTTAAAGCCTGGAATGTTTTGGGCTGCAGCGGCTGGGGACGCATTGATGTGATGCAGGACAATGACGGGCAGTTTTATCTGCTGGAAGCCAATACCTCACCGGGAATGACCAGCCACAGCCTTGTGCCGATGGCGGCGCGTCAGGCGGGAATGAGCTTCTCGCAGTTAGTCGTACGTATTCTGGACCAGGCGGGCTGATATGTCTCAGGCTGCATTGAACACGCGCAACCGCGATGACGAAGAAGAATACACTTCTTCACGCCGGAGTAATGGAACGCGTCTTGCAGGGATAATTTTCCTGCTCGGGGTGCTGTGCACCGTGTTTATCAGCGGCTGGATGGTGCTGGGCTGGATGGAAGACGCACAGCGGTTGCCGCTGTCAAAGCTGGTGGTGACCGGCGAGCGTCACTACACGCGTAACGATGATATTCGCCAGTCTATTCTGGCGCTGGGATCGCCCGGCACCTTTATGACGCAGGACGTCAATATTATCCAGAGCCAGATTGAACGTCTGCCATGGATAAAACAGGCGAGTGTCAGAAAACAATGGCCTGATGAATTGAAGATTCATCTGGTTGAATATGTGCCCATTGCGCGTTGGAATGATCAGCACATGGTTGACGTCGACGGAAATTCCTTCAGCGTCCCGAGCGATCGAGTCAACAAGCAAAATTTACCGATGTTGTATGGCCCTGAAGGCAGCGAAAACGAAGTATTGCAGGGTTTTCGTGAAATGGGGCAGGTGCTGGCGAAGGACAGGTTTACGTTAAAAGATGCTGCGATGACGGCGCGCCGCTCCTGGCAGCTGACGTTGACGAACGGCATTAAGCTCAACCTGGGACGCGGCGACACAATGAAACGTCTTGCGCGTTTTGTAGAACTTTACCCGGTTTTACAACAGCAGGCGCAGGCGGACGGCAAACGGATAAGCTACGTTGATTTGCGCTATGACTCAGGCGCAGCAGTCGGTTGGGAGCCGGCTCCGGTCGAGGAACCTAATCAGCAACAGAATCAGGCACAGGTACAGGCAGAACAACAATGATCAAGGCGACGGACAGAAAACTGGTAGTTGGACTGGAGATTGGCACCGCGAAGGTTGCCGCTTTAGTAGGGGAAGTTCTGCCCGACGGTATGGTCAATATCATTGGCGTGGGCAGTTGCCCGTCCCGTGGTATGGATAAAGGTGGGGTAAACGACCTTGAGTCGGTGGTGAAATGCGTACAGCGCGCCATCGACCAGGCTGAATTAATGGCAGATTGCCAGATTTCTTCT
This sequence comes from Enterobacter cloacae complex sp. P6RS, assembly GCF_014982245.1. Taxonomy (NCBI): domain Bacteria; kingdom Pseudomonadati; phylum Pseudomonadota; class Gammaproteobacteria; order Enterobacterales; family Enterobacteriaceae; genus Enterobacter; species Enterobacter cloacae complex sp. P6RS. Next base: position 119,427 of record NZ_JADCLB010000012.1, on the reverse strand, counting down.
GTCTATCTGGCCCTTTCTGGCAAGCACATTAGCTGCCAGAACGAAATCGGTATGGTGCCGATTTCTGAAGAAGAAGTGACGCAGGAAGACGTTGAAAACGTTGTGCATACGGCGAAGTCCGTGCGCGTTCGCGATGAGCATCGCGTGCTGCACGTGATCCCGCAGGAATATGCGATTGACTACCAGGAAGGGATCAAGAACCCGGTTGGTCTGTCTGGCGTGCGTATGCAGGCAAAAGTGCACCTGATCACATGTCACAACGATATGGCGAAGAACATCGTAAAAGCCGTTGAACGTTGTGGCCTGAAAGTTGACCAACTTATTTTCGCCGGTCTGGCGGCAAGTTATTCCGTGCTGACCGAAGACGAACGTGAACTGGGTGTCTGTGTGGTGGATATCGGTGGTGGTACAATGGACATGGCCGTGTATACCGGCGGTGCGCTGCGCCACACCAAAGTGATCCCTTACGCAGGGAACGTTGTGACCAGCGATATTGCTTACGCTTTTGGTACGCCACCGAGCGATGCAGAAGCGATTAAAGTACGCCACGGCTGTGCGCTGGGGTCTATCGTTGGTAAAGATGAGAGCGTTGAGGTGCCGAGCGTGGGCGGCCGTCCGCCGCGTAGCCTGCAGCGCCAGACGTTGGCAGAGGTAATTGAGCCGCGCTATACCGAGCTGCTCAACCTGGTCAACGAAGAGATTTTACAGCTTCAGGAACAGCTTCGTCAGCAGGGTGTTAAGCATCATCTTGCGGCGGGGATTGTGTTAACCGGCGGTGCAGCGCAAATTGAAGGTCTTGCGGCCTGCGCTCAGCGCGTGTTCCATACGCAGGTGCGTATTGGTGCGCCGCTGAATATTACCGGTTTAACGGATTATGCTCAGGAGCCGTACTATTCAACGGCTGTGGGCCTGCTCCACTACGGGAAGGAATCTCATCTCAGTGGTGAAGCGGAAGTGGAAAAACGCGTCTCAGTGGGGTCGTGGGTCAAACGACTGAACAACTGGCTGCGAAAAGAGTTTTAATTTTTTAAAGAGACCGGAGAGAATTAGCGGTCTCGGGCGACAGGCACAACGGAGAGAGAAATTATGTTTGAACCTATGGAACTGACCAACGACGCGGTGATTAAAGTCATCGGCGTCGGTGGCGGCGGCGGTAACGCCGTAGAGCATATGGTGCGTGAACGCATTGAAGGTGTTGAATTCTTCGCAGTTAACACCGATGCGCAGGCACTGCGTAAAACGGCAGTTGGCCAGACTATCCAGATCGGCGGTGGCATCACCAAAGGGCTTGGCGCTGGGGCTAACCCGGAAGTCGGTCGCAACGCGGCTGAAGAAGATCGTGAAGCCCTGCGTGCTGCACTGGAAGGTGCGGACATGGTCTTCATCGCAGCAGGCATGGGCGGCGGTACCGGTACCGGTGCAGCACCTGTTGTCGCTGAAGTAGCTAAAGATTTAGGTATCCTGACCGTTGCTGTCGTGACCAAGCCTTTCAATTTTGAAGGCAAGAAGCGTATGGCCTTCGCGGAGCAGGGTATCACCGAGCTGTCCAAGCATGTGGACTCGCTGATCACCATCCCGAACGACAAGCTGCTGAAAGTTCTGGGTCGTGGTATCTCCCTGCTGGACGCCTTCGGCGCAGCAAACGACGTGCTGAAAGGCGCGGTCCAGGGTATCGCAGAACTGATTACCCGTCCTGGCCTGATGAACGTTGACTTTGCAGACGTTCGCACCGTGATGTCCGAAATGGGCTACGCGATGATGGGCTCTGGCGTGGCGAGCGGCGAAGACCGTGCGGAAGAAGCGGCTGAAATGGCTATCTCTTCTCCACTGCTGGAAGATATCGATCTGTCCGGTGCGCGCGGCGTGCTGGTCAACATTACCGCTGGCTTTGACCTGCGTCTGGATGAGTTCGAAACCGTGGGTAATACCATCCGCGCGTTCGCTTCTGACAACGCGACCGTGGTAATCGGTACTTCCCTTGACCCGGAAATGAACGACGAGCTGCGTGTTACCGTTGTTGCGACCGGTATCGGTATGGACAAGCGTCCTGAGATCACCCTCGTGACCAACAAGCAGACTCAGCAACCGGTAATGGATCGTTACCAGCAGCACGGTATGTCTCCTCTGACTCAGGAGCAAAAACCGGCCGCGAAAGTGGTGAACGACCCAACGCCGCAAACGGCAAAAGAGCCAGATTATCTGGACATCCCGGCGTTCCTGCGTAAGCAAGCTGACTAAGAATTGGCTGGAATTTGGGGATTTGCGCTCTTTGTGCTAAACTGGCCCACCGTTAGTGATATACACTCTCGGTTGGATAGTTAATTTGGCGAGATTATACGATGATCAAACAAAGGACACTTAAACGTATCGTTCAGGCGACGGGTGTCGGTTTACATACCGGCAAGAAAGTCACACTGACGTTACGCCCTGCGCCGGCCAATACCGGGGTCATCTATCGTCGCACCGACTTGAATCCACCGGTAGATTTTCCGGCCGATGCCAAATCTGTGCGTGATACAATGCTCTGTACTTGTCTGGTGAACGAGCATGACGTGCGGATTTCTACCGTAGAGCACCTGAACGCCGCCCTGGCGGGTCTGGGTATCGACAACATTATTGTTGAAGTCGATGCGCCAGAAATCCCGATTATGGATGGTAGTGCTGCGCCGTTCGTTTATCTGTTGCTGGATGCCGGCATCGAAGAACTGAACTGTGCGAAGAAATTTGTTCGCATCAAAGAGACCGTTCGCGTCGAAGATGGCGACAAGTGGGCTGAATTCAAACCGTACAATGGTTTCTCGCTGGACTTTACCATCGACTTTAACCATCCGGCGATTGACTCCAGCACTCAGCGCTACGCGATGAACTTCTCTGCTGATGCGTTTATGCGCCAGATCAGCCGCGCTCGTACGTTTGGCTTCATGCGTGATATCGAATATCTGCAGTCCCGCGGCCTGTGCCTGGGCGGCAGCTTCGATTGTGCCATCGTTGTTGACGATTATCGCGTACTGAACGAAGACGGCCTGCGTTTTGAAGATGAGTTCGTTCGTCACAAAATGCTGGATGCGATCGGCGACCTGTTCATGTGTGGTCACAACATCATTGGTGCATTTACCGCGTTCAAATCCGGTCATGCACTGAACAACAAATTGTTGCAGGCCGTCCTGGCAAAACAGGAAGCCTGGGAATATGTGACCTTTGAAGACGAAGCGGAACTGCCGCTGGCGTTCAAAGCACCGACTATGGTCCTGGCGTAACGGTTAACGCCGTTTCGTAAGAAAAGCGACTGGTTCACCTGGTACTCTCTCCGACCAGGGAAGCCAGTCGTTTTTATTTCTGCCCTTCTTTGATTTGCCCCTCTACTCCCTGGCCATTGTCGGGTGCCGAATAACGGTGTGTTCGCTGCATTATTGACCGTTTTTACCTGCTGCAAGGTGTCATTCCTGCTGCTGCGTATTGGCTTTAGTGGTAATATCTGGGCGCTAAAAAAGAATAACTGAACTCAGCCTGCACTGGCGGGCGATTGTGGTGGAGCAAGTGAGCGGAATACTGACGCGCTGGCGACAATTTGGCAGACGTTACTTCTGGCCGCATCTCTTATTAGGGATGGTCGCGGCGAGTTTCGGCTTGCCTGCGCTCAGTAACAGTGCGGAAGCGGCGACGCCAGCACGTTCCACGACAACTAAACACGATCTCTCGACGCGGGTTAACTTTACTAATCTCGCGTGGCTTGAAGCCAGCCGTCGTCCTAATTTCTCCGTTGATTACTGGCAGCAGCACGCCATCCGCACGGTTATTCGTCATCTGTCGTTCGCGATGACGCCGCAGACGATGCCTGTTGCTGAAGAGTCGCTGCCGGTTCAGGCTCAGCATCTTGCCCTGCTCGATACGCTTAATGCGCTTCTGACGCAGGATAACCAGCCGCCCGTGACCGTGAGTCAGACGGCGCAAACCTGGTTTGTTCCTCCTGTATCATTCTCCGTTTCGACATGGATTAGCCAGGTTCACGGCATCCGTGCCGGGCCTCAACGCCTCAGCTAAATTAACCTTTTTCAATACCTTAATTTATCTGCCCGTCTGGGGCGTTTGAGAATTTATTATGCTAATCAAATTATTAACCAAAGTTTTTGGTAGTCGTAACGATCGTACCCTGCGCCGTATGCGCAAAGCTGTAAACATCATCAACGGTATGGAACCGGCGATGGAGAAGCTCTCTGATGATGAGCTGAAGGCGAAAACCGCGGAGTTCCGCGCACGCCTGGAAAAAGGCGAAACCTTAGAGAGCCTGATCCCGGAAGCTTTCGCCGTTGTGCGTGAAGCGAGTAAACGTGTGTTTGGCATGCGTCACTTCGACGTTCAATTGCTAGGCGGTATGGTGCTTAACGAACGCTGCATCGCGGAAATGCGTACTGGTGAAGGTAAAACCCTGACCGCAACGCTGCCGGCTTACCTGAATGCACTGACCGGTAAGGGCGTTCACGTCGTTACCGTCAACGACTATCTGGCCCAGCGTGATGCCGAAAACAACCGTCCGCTGTTCGAATTCCTCGGCATGACCGTCGGCATCAACATGTCCGGACTGCCGGCACCCGCCAAGCGCGAAGCCTACAACGCGGACATCACCTACGGCACCAACAACGAATACGGCTTCGACTACCTGCGCGACAACATGGCGTTCAGCCCGGAAGAGCGCGTCCAGCGTAAGCTGCACTATGCGCTGGTGGATGAGGTTGACTCCATTCTGATCGATGAAGCGCGTACCCCGCTGATCATCTCCGGCCCGGCCGAAGACAGCTCTGACATGTACCGTAAAGTCGACAAAATCATTCCACACCTGCTGCGTCAGGAGAAAGAAGACTCCGATACCTTCCAGGGTGAAGGTCACTTCTCCGTAGATGAAAAAGCGCGCCAGGTGAACCTGACCGAACGCGGTCTGGTGAAAATCGAAGAGCTGCTGGTGGCTGAAGGCATTATGGAAGAAGGTGAGTCTCTGTACTCTCCGAGCAACATTATGCTGATGCATCACGTAACCGCCGCGCTGCGTGCCCACGCGTTGTTCACCCGCGACGTTGATTACATCGTGAAAGACGGTGAAGTCATCATTGTCGATGAACACACCGGCCGTACCATGCAGGGTCGTCGCTGGTCCGATGGCCTGCACCAGGCGGTGGAAGCGAAAGAAGGCGTGGACATTCAAAACGAAAACCAGACGCTGGCCTCAATCACCTTCCAGAACTACTTCCGTCTGTATGAGAAGCTGGCGGGGATGACCGGTACCGCAGATACCGAAGCGTTTGAATTCAGCTCCATCTACAAGCTGGATACCGTGGTTGTGCCAACCAACCGTCCGATGATCCGTAAGGATATGCCGGACCTGGTGTACATGACCGAAGCGGAAAAAATTCAGGCGATCATCGAAGATATTCGCGACCGTACTGCCAATGGTCAGCCGGTTCTGGTGGGGACCATCTCCATCGAGAAATCCGAGGTGGTTTCCAATGAGCTGACCAAAGCAGGCATCAAGCACAACGTTCTGAACGCCAAGTTCCACGCTAAAGAAGCGGACATTGTTGCTCAGGCGGGCTATCCGGCAGCCGTGACCATCGCCACCAACATGGCGGGTCGTGGTACCGATATTATGCTCGGCGGTAGCTGGCAGGCTGAAGTCGCTGAGCTGGAAAACCCAACGCCAGAGCAGATCGAGCAGATCAAAGCCGACTGGCAGGTGCGTCACGACGCGGTGCTGGCATCCGGTGGTCTGCACATCATCGGTACCGAGCGTCACGAATCTCGTCGTATCGACAACCAGCTGCGCGGCCGTGCGGGCCGTCAGGGTGATGCCGGTTCTTCCCGCTTCTACCTGTCTATGGAAGATGCGCTGATGCGTATTTTCGCCTCCGACCGCGTGTCCGGCATGATGCGTAAGCTGGGCATGAAGCCTGGTGAAGCCATTGAGCACCCATGGGTGACTAAAGCGATCGCTAACGCCCAGCGTAAAGTTGAAAGCCGCAACTTCGATATTCGTAAGCAGCTGCTGGAATATGATGACGTGGCCAACGATCAGCGTCGCGCGATCTACACCCAGCGTAACGAACTGCTGGACGTGTCCGACGTGAGCGAAACCATCAACAGCATCCGCGAAGATGTGTTCAAAGCCACCATCGACGCGCATATTCCACCGCAGTCTCTGGAAGAGATGTGGGACGTTGAAGGCCTGCAGGAACGTCTGAAAAACGACTTCGATCTCGATCTGCCAATCAAAGAGTGGCTGGATAAAGAGCCTGAGCTGCATGAAGAGACCCTGCGCGAACGTATCTTTGAAACCGCGCTGGAGGTTTATAAGCGTAAGGAAGAAGTGGTTGGCGCTGAGATGATGCGTCACTTCGAAAAAGGCGTGATGCTGCAGACGCTGGACTCCCTGTGGAAAGAGCACCTGGCGGCGATGGACTACCTGCGTCAGGGTATCCACCTGCGCGGCTATGCGCAGAAAGATCCGAAGCAGGAATACAAGCGTGAATCCTTCTCCATGTTTGCCTCTATGCTGGAGTCACTGAAGTACGAAGTGATCAGCACCCTGAGCAAGGTTCAGGTGCGCATGCCGGAAGAAGTGGAAGCGATGGAGCAGCAGCGTCGTGAAGAAGCTGAGCGTCTGGCGCAGATGCAACAGCTGAGCCACCAGACTGACGAAAGCGAAGCCGCAGCAGCGATCGCCGCGCAGACCGGCGATCGTAAAGTCGGTCGTAACGATCCGTGCCCGTGTGGTTCCGGTAAAAAATACAAGGCGTGCCACGGCCGCCTGAGCTAAGAACATAACTAACTGAAAAGGCGCAGATATCTGCGCCTTTTTTATGGGAGTGACGCTATGAAAATACTGCAAATTGCCGTCGGGATTATTCGCAACCCGCAAAACCAAATCTTCATCACCCAGCGCGCTGCTGACGCCCATATGGCGAACAAGTGGGAGTTTCCTGGCGGGAAAATCGAATCAGGAGAAACACCGGAAGAGGCGCTGGTGCGTGAGCTGCAGGAAGAGGTGGGGATTACCCCGCTTGGCGCCACGCTGTTCGATAAGCTGGAGTATCAGTTTCCCGACAGGCACATCACGCTGTGGTTCTGGCTTGTGGAAAGCTGGGAAGGTGAACCCTGGGGAAAAGAGGGACAGCCGGGTAACTGGGTGGAACTTCAGGTCAGTGATGCCGACAAATTCCCGCCAGCCAATGAGCCTGTGATCCGCCGCTTAGCGACAAACATGTAGGCCTGCCGAACGAATCGCCAGCAGGCTTTGAACGTTACTGCTGGCTTTCGCTCCAGTCATCGCTATCCGAGAGGTCGCCTTCGCTCGGAATTCGTTTCTCTTCCGCCGCCCATTCGCCCAGATCAATGAGCTGACAGCGCTTGCAGCAGAACGGGCGAAACGGACTCACTTCTCCCCAGACGACAGTTTTCCCACAGGTTGGGCAGTTTACGGTGGTGACGTCAGACATTGGCACTCCTTAACAACAGGCCAGTTCAAAATCGAGGCGTTCCGGCACGGTGCCATTTTCACTGTCCAGCGGCATAAAGCGGATCGCGAAACGGCTTTTATGCCCGGAAATTTGTGGATAAAGCTGCTCGCCAAGAGACAAATTTAGACGCAGAAGATCGGCGTCGTCGCCGTTGTCCTGATAAAAACCGTTGAGACTGGTTTGCTTGCGGAACGGGGCAGAGTTACGCACAAGATCAAGGATCAGCGATAGCGTCTGATTCATCGGCTCCAGGCTACCCAGCCAGCTGTTTACCTGGCGATCGCGCTGTTCCTGCGGCATATGCAGCCACATATGCAGCGTTGGCAGATCAAAGCTACAGCAACCGCCCGGTATGCTCAGGCGCTGGCGCACCAGCGCTATCAAACGGTCTTCTCGTAAATATTGCCCAACGCGCGGCGCGGCCATCAGCGTCGTGCTGCTGTTTTTCAACTGCTGGCGTAAGGCGTCAATTCGACTTTGATCCACGCCCGGTACTTCGGCCCAGGCCTGTAATTTACGCTGCTGGCGCTCCAGCTCTTTCAACAACTCCGTGCGGACATCGCCACGTTCAATCACATCCAGCAGATCGCCTACGTTGCGAAAGAAGTGCAACGCCGTGGCATGATCGTTAACAGGCAGATGTTGTGAAAGCTGATGGATGAGAAATTCAATGCGCAGCCAGGTACGCATTTTTTCATTAAGCGGGTGCTCAAAAAGGATGTGAGTCGACATTATGGTTTTTCCTGTGCAACGGCCTGCGCGGCGAAGGTTAGATACTGCTCGTGCAGGCGGGCAACATCCGATGCAATGGCATCTGGTGCGCCGTTATTATCAATAACATCATCCGCAACGGCAAGGCGCTGAGCGCGAGTGGCCTGAGCGGCAAGAATTTGTTCAGCATGTTCACGCGAGACGTGGTCGCGCGTCATGGTTCGCTGGATTTGCGTCTCGGGTGTGACATCAATCACCAATACCCGATTGGCTTTCTTATACAACTGATTTTCTACCAGGAGCGGAACCACCCACAGGACATAGGGCGAGCGGGCTGCGGCTATCTGACGCTGAGTTTCCTGGTGGATAATGGGGTGGAGCAGGGCATTAAGCCAGGCTTTTTCCGCAGAATCGGAAAAAATATATTCGCGAAGCTGACGGCGGTTCAGTGTGCCATCGGCATTGATGATTGCCTGACCGAAATGGTCGGCGATGGCCTTTAGCGCGGGTGTATTGGGCTCTACCACCTGACGGGCAATAATATCAGCATCAATAATCGCGATGCCGAGACGAGAAAACGCGTCCGCAACGGTACTTTTGCCACTACCGATGCCGCCGGTTACTGCGACGATATACCCCATTAAATCAAATCCTGGGAATTATTCATTATGGAAATCAGTTGCTTAAAAAACAAACGTGCGACAGTAATTGTTTGATTCTCTTTACCGGCTTTTTACCAGGTAAATTTATAGGATTGTAGCGTAAAAAAAGAGAATTTCGCAGTCTTGCGGAGCAGGTATTAGTGCGTATGATAGCGTCACTGGAGTTGTGCTTTTAACATATTTGCCTCTAACCCCAGGAATCCGCACATGCGTATCGAAGAAGATCTGAAGTTAGGTTTCAAAGACGTTCTTATCCGCCCTAAACGCTCTACACTGAAAAGTCGCTCAGACGTTGAACTCGAACGTCAATTCACCTTTAAGCATTCCGGTCAGACGTGGTCTGGCGTGCCAATCATTGCTGCCAACATGGATACAGTCGGTACCTTTGAGATGGCAACGGCGCTGGCTCAGTTCGATATTCTTACTGCAGTCCACAAGCACTACACTCCTGAAGAGTGGAATGCGTTTGTTGCGTCCGCCTCTGCTGACGTGGTGAAGCACGTGATGGTTTCCACCGGTACTTCCGATGCCGATTTCGAGAAAACCAAACAGATCCTGAATGCCAACCCGGCGCTTAGCTTCGTTTGTATTGATGTGGCGAACGGTTACTCCGAGCACTTCGTGCAGTTCGTCAGCAAGGCTCGCGAAGCCTGGCCGACCAAAACTATCATTGCGGGCAACGTGGTGACCGGTGAAATGTGTGAAGAGCTGATCCTTTCCGGTGCCGACATCGTGAAAGTGGGCATTGGCCCGGGCTCCGTATGCACCACGCGCGTGAAAACCGGAGTTGGTTATCCGCAGCTTTCCGCGGTCATTGAATGTGCCGACGCGGCGCACGGCCTGGGCGGCCAGATCATCAGCGACGGCGGTTGCACCATGCCGGGCGATGTCGCAAAGGCCTTTGGCGGCGGCGCGGACTTCGTCATGCTCGGCGGTATGCTGGCAGGCCACGAAGAGAGCGGCGGCACCGTGGTGGAAGAGAACGGCGAGAAATTCATGCTGTTCTACGGTATGAGCTCTGAATCCGCTATGACCCGCCACGTCGGTGGCGTGGCAAAATACCGTGCGGCAGAAGGCAAAACCGTGAAGCTGCCTCTGCGCGGCCCGGTTGAAAACACCGCGCGCGACATCCTGGGCGGCCTGCGCTCAGCCTGTACCTACGTGGGTGCATCCCGCCTGAAAGAGCTGACGAAACGCACAACGTTTATTCGCGTTCAGGAGCAGGAAAACCGCGTTTTCAATAGCCTGTAATGGCTTTCGCTGGCGCATGCTCGTGCGCCAGCGCTGCTGCACTACCCCGCGCTCATCGCATCTCCCAGATGGAAAATCGGCAGATACATTGCCACCACCAGCGTGCCGATGATAACCCCCGTAACAACCAGGAGCAGTGGCTCCAGAAGCGCCGCCAGGTTGTCTGCCCGTTGAAAGGTCTGTTCCGTGTGATGGCGAGCAAGGTTTGCCAGCATGACGTCCAGCGAACCTGACATCTCGCCGGTTCGTAAAAGCTGAATACAGAGCGGGGTAAACATTGCCGCCTTCTGAAAGGACGACCAGACGGGGAGACCTTTTTCAATGTTCTCGCGTATGCTGCGGAGTATTCCCTGCCAGTACCGGCTTTCAACAGTCTCTTCTGCACTTTCAAGCCCCTGTAAGAATGCTATGCCCGCCTGCTGCGTGAGCGACAGCACGGTGAAGATCTGCCCCAGTTTTTGCCCTTTCGCCAGCGCGCCCATTACGGGAAAACTCAGCAGAATACGCTGCCAGCGAGGATGGCGTCGCAGAGGCCAGGCTGCGGTTACGGGAACAAGCAGCATCGCGAACAGCGCAAGGGCATATGACTGCATAAACGCGGCTATCCCCATAACAATTCGCGTCAGCGCCGGAAGCGGGGTATTAAAGGTTTTGTAGATCGCGGCAAATTCGGGCAAAACCAGGGTGACCATTGCCAGCACGACGAGCACGGCCAGCGTCAGGACGATCGCCGGGTAGCGCAGCGCTTTTTTCACCTTCGCGCTGAGCTGCTGCTGCGCTTTTTGCTGCTCTGCAAGCGCTCGGCAGCACGCTTCAAGCTTCCCCGTTAGCTCTCCGGTTTTCACCATTGAGATATGCAGTGGGCTAAAGACCGCTGGCCACCGTTTGAGCGCCTCAGAAAAAGGACAGCCTTCACTGAGTTCATCGGCAACGTTTTGCAGTAGCCCCCGCCACGGTTCTACTGGATGTTGGTCTGCCAGCATTTGCAGACTATGCGCGAGCGTCAGCCCGGCCTGCAGGAGCGTTGCGAGCTGACGAAACATCTCGTAGCAGTGATGTGGACGCCAGCGGTGCCTTTGAGCGCATCGAGTCAGGGCCAGAGGATGGAGGTCGTTACGCATCAGCCTGGTGAAGGCTGCGTTGCGGTCGGTGGCCCAGAGTACCCCGTTTCGGGGTTCTCCTTCAGCGGAGATTGCTCGCCAGCGCCAGAGTTGATTAGCAGCCATTGGGCATACCCAGAACACGCACTAACTCTTCAAGCGTGGTCATCCCTTGTTCAACGGCCATGCAGCCGTGTTCAAACAGCGAGATGAGTCCAGCCTGTCGGGCGCTGGCTTCAATCACCTCGGTGCCTGCCCCGCTGGCAATAGCCTGGCGTAGGGGATTATCGATCGCAAGTACTTCAAAAATGGCCACGCGCCCGTAAAAACCGTGATAACAACGATCGCAGCCTGCAGGCTGCCAGCGAGGAAGTTGCCGCGGCCAAACCGAGCGCGGCAGGTCCGTATGCTCCCCTGTTTTCTGTCGGCAGTGCGGGCAAAGGCGCCGAACCAGCCGCTGGGCAATCACCATCGAAAGCGCGGAAGAGATCATCCAGCGCGCCACGCCCATCTGCTCCAGACGAATGAGGGTTTCCGTCGTCGAGTTGGTGTGCAGCGTCGACAATACAAGATGCCCGGTCTGCGCGGCTTTAATGGCAATTTCTGCCGTTTCACCATCGCGAATTTCCCCGACCATAATGATGTCCGGATCCTGACGGAGCAGCGCTCTCAGTACGCTCTGGAATGTTAAGCCCGCGCGGGGGTTAACCTGCGTCTGATTTAACCCCGCAAGCGGGATCTCGATGGGATCCTCCACGCTGCAGATGTTGACGTCAGGGGTGTTACGCGCCTGCAGCGCGCTGTAGAGCGTTACGGTTTTGCCGCTGCCCGTCGGGCCGGTGACCAGAATTAGCCCCTGAGGCTGGTGGAGTACCTCATTAAAACAGGCCAGCTGTTTAGCGCTCATGCCAAGCGCGTTCGGTTCCAGCGCCTGCTGAACCTGATGTAGCAAACGCAGCACAATTTTCTCACCGCCGTTGCATGGAAGCGTGGCGATACGAAACGAGACCGGCTCGTTTGTCAGCTCAATCGTAAACTGACCGTCCTGCGGCAAGCGTCGTTCCGCAATATCCAGATTACCCAGCACTTTTAACCGGGCGCTGAGCATCGTCGCCAGCGCGGCGGAAAGGGGAGGCTGCGGATAAAGTACCCCGTCGATACGTAAGCGGATCTGGCACGCGTGCTCCATTGGTTCGATATGGATGTCAGACGCGCGCTGGTTTACTGCCTGCTGCAGCGTGTGGTTGAGGATGTCCACCGCGGAGTGGGGTTGCGAAACGACGGGCAGATGCGATTGCGCGGTTAACTGCCGGTGCTTTTCCATGCGTTCAGCGCTCCAGCATTCGATATCAATCCGCTTCTGGGTCGCGAAGCGCAGGGCCTCCATCAGTTCAGGCGCGGGGGTTCCCACGACGGCGATGCTAATCATGTCGCTGTCACTGGTGAGCAGCAGGGCATGGTGGCGAAGACAAAGCGCCACGAGTTGATCGGTGTTCATTATCCGCTCCTTAGTTAGTGTCGAAGCGGAAGACGTCTTCGCAGGCCTGCTTAAGCGCGCTGTCAGCACTGATATTGCAGTCACGCGTCCAGCCCGTCATACCGTTGCCGTTGCTCCACTGCGGCGTCATGGTTACCGTCAGCCCGTTCAGGCTCTCCTGGCCTGTTAAGGTCACGACCCCTTTCGCCACGCTCATTCCTGAAACGTAACGCGTCGTGGCAGGAGAGGGAATACCGTTACTGCCGGCATCGCAGCTCTCCACGCCGCCGCGATCGAGCGCGCAAAGCTCAATGGCAGTGCGATAGGGAACGAAAGTTTGCAGCATATCGGTGAGGGCTGCTTTACACAGGTAGTTCTGATAGGCGGGAACGCCGATGGCGCTCAGAATCGCAATGATGCCAATGACCACCATCAGCTCAATGAGTGTGAATCCTTGTTGTCTGTCCATATCTGCTCCTTATGCAAAGTGGCGCTACTTTGTCAGCGGGACAGGGCAGAAACGAGGGGCAAAAAAGAGAACGAGAAAGGAGCTTCAGAGAATTCATTCCGTGTTGCAGAGAAGGACAATGGATTTGCGAGCGAGGCTGAAATTCCCCTCTCCGGACAGAGAGGGGAGCGTGCGTTATTTGAAGCGCATTGAGAGATCGAGGGCGCGCACGTGCTTGGTCAGCGCGCCAACGGAGATGTAGTCCACGCCGGTTTCGGCGAACTCACGGATCGTCTCGAAAGTGACGTTTCCGGACACTTCAAGCTGGGCCCGGCCGTTGGTCAGTTTCACCGCCTCGCGCATCTGCTCCGTCTCGAAGTTATCGAGCATGATGATATCGGCCCCGGCCTTGATCGCCTGCTCCAGCTCTTCCAGGCTTTCGACCTCCACCTCAACCGGCACGTCCGGGTGCAGCCAGAAGGCCTTCTCCACCGCCTGACGCACGGAGCCCGAGGCAATAATGTGGTTCTCTTTAATCAGGAAAGCGTCGGACAGGCCCAGACGATGGTTTGCGCCGCCGCCGCAGAGCACCGCATACTTCAGCGCCGTGCGCAGGCCCGGCAGCGTTTTGCGGGTATCAAGCAGCTGGGTACGGGTGCCGGCCAGCAGGTCAACGTAGCGGCGCACTTCACTGGCGACGCCAGAGAGCGTTTGGACAAAATTGAGCGCGGTACGCTCGCCGGTCAGTAATACGCGGGAAGGACCGTCCAGCTCGAACAGCGGCTGATTGGCGGTCACTGCATCACCATCATCAACGTGCCATGTCACCTGTACATCGTCACCCGCCAGCTGAGTAAAGACCTCTTCAACCCAACGCTTGCCGCAGAAAACGCCCTCCTCACGGGTGATAATGACCGCGTGCGAGCGTGTCTCTTTTGGCAACAATTGTGCGGTAATATCTTTATCGGCGTTAACGTCACCCCCCAGGTCTTCTTTCAACGCATGGGCGACGCTTGCCGGAATATCCATATTAATACGTTCCAGAAGCGCTTCACGTCGGTGGTCGGGGTTGTAGCGGCGAGGCGGCATGATAAAACTCCAAATTGGTAACGAATCATAATATTGAAACATGCTACTCTGAACCGAGTCATTGCACCATACAGAAGGAGTTCCAGCATGTTGTTAGAAAACGGATGGCTGGTGGATGCGCGGCATGTGCCCTCGCCGCACCACGACTGCCGCCCGGAGGATGAAAAGCCCACACTGCTGGTGGTTCATAATATTAGCCTCCCGCCGGGTGAGTTTGGCGGCCCGTGGATCGATGCGTTATTCACGGGAACGATAGATCCCAATGCTCATCCCTTCTTCGCTGAGATTGCGCATCTGCGCGTGTCGGCTCACTGCCTGATTCGCCGTGATGGTGAGGTAGTTCAGTATGTTCCTTTTGATAAGCGCGCCTGGCATGCCGGGGTATCGATGTATCACGGGCGCGAACGGTGCAACGATTTCTCGATTGGGATTGAGCTGGAAGGCACGGATACTACCCCCTACACCGATGCCCAGTATCAGCAGCTGGTTGCTATTACCCACACGCTTATCGGACTCTACCCGGCAATCGCCGACAATATTACCGGGCACAGCGATATCGCTCCGGCGAGAAAAACCGATCCCGGCCCGGCATTTGACTGGCCGCGGTTTCGCGCCATGCTTGCCGCGTCGTCAGAATAAGGAGATACCATGACGTTGTTTACCATGCTGCTGGTTATCATCGCTGAACGCCTGTTCAAGCTCGGTGAGCACTGGCAACTGGATCACCGGCTGGAGGTGTTATTCCGCCGCATTAAGCACTTTTCCATGCTGCGCACGCTGCTGATGATGGCGGGCGTCATGCTGATTACCTTCCTGCTGCTGCGCTCGCTGTACGGACTCTTTTTCAACGTGCCGCTGCTGGTGGTGTGGATCCTGCTCGGCGTGCTGTGCATTGGTGCGGGCAAGGTGCGTTTGCACTATCACGCCTACCTGAAAGCCGCCTCCCGTGACGATGCCCACGCGCGCGGCGCGATGGCGAGCGAGCTGACGATGATCCACGGCGTGCCGCCGGACTGCGACGAGCGCGAGTTCCTGCGCGAGCTGCAAAACGCGCTGCTTTGGATTAACTTCCGCTACTACCTGGCTCCGCTGTTCTGGTTTGTGGTGGGCGGCCCGTGGGGGCCGGTACTGCTGATGGGCTATGCGTTCCTGCGCGCCTGGCAGACCTGGCTTGCCCGTTATCTGACGCCGCATGAGCGTTTGCTGTCCGGCATTGATGCCATACTGCACGTGCTCGACTGGCTACCGGTGCGTCTGGTGGGCGTGGTGTACGCCTTAATTGGGCACGGTGAAAAAGCGCTGCCCGCATGGTTCGCTTCTCTTGGGGACCGCCATACGTCCCAGTACCAGGTGTTGACGCGCCTGGCGCAGTTCTCGCTGGCGCGCGAACCGCATACCGACAAGATCGAAACGCCAAAGGCCGCCGTCTCCATGGCGAAGAAAACCTCGTTTGTGGTGGTGGTGATTGTGGCGCTGCTGACGATTTACGGCACGCTGGTGTAACCCAGCGCGCCGCAGAGGCTATAACGTATCCGCAGGCGGGATGTCGAAATCAGGCATCCCGTTTTCGTCCCAGCGGACAAGCTTCAGGCGGGTATGACGGTTCGGATCGTAAAGCGGATCGCCTTCAATTTCGGTGTAATTTCTTGCGTGATACACCAATACATCTTCCCCTTCCGGCGTTTGCGTAAAGCTGTTGTGGCCTGGCCCGTACTGGCGGTTCTCATAGCTGGTGACGAAAACCGGGCGAGGGGATTTGTGCCAGTTTGCCGGGTTTTGCGGATCGGCGTTAAGGTCTATCCACAGTAACCCCATGCAGTAGTTCTCATCGGTGGCGCTGGCGGAGTAGCTGATAAACAGCTTATCGCCGTGAACCAGCACCGCCGGACCTTCGTTGACCCAGAAACCACGGCATTCCCAGTCGTATTCTGGCTTGCTGAGCATCACCGGCTCGCCTTTCAGCGTCCACGGGTTCTCCATTTCACACAGATAGAGGTTAGAGTTGCCGGAAATATCCGGGGCTTTTTGCGCCCACAGGTACCAGCGTTTGCCCTGATGAACAAAGGTGGTGGCGTCCAGGGCGAAGGTGTCGAACGGGGTGTTGATTTGCCCTTTCTCGATCCAGGTACCGCTGAGCGGATCGCGGTCCGCACACTCAATCGCAAACATGCGGTGCTGGAACATCCCGAGCGCGTCGAGCGCCTGGGTGTGCGTCGCGGCAAAATAGATGTACCACTTTCCGTCAATGTGGTGCAGTTCTGGCGCCCAGATTAGCTGGCTCATCGGGCCGGTCTCGGGTTTGCGCCAGACCACCACCTCTTCAGCGTCGCGTAGTCCTTCCAGCGAGTCTGCGCGGCGGATCGCCAGCCTGTCGTACTGCGGCACGGAGGCAATAAAATAGTACTGTCCCTCATGGCGTAAAATGTACGGGTCGGCGCGTTGTTCGATAAACGGGTTTGGCCAGTTAGGCATGCGGCTTTCCTTATTTAGTCTCAGCGGCTTTGAGTTCCTGATAGTCATTCAGCTCGCGGTAGTTGGTACGGCGCTTTTCCAGATCGGCCTGGATCTGCTTCATGGTTTCGCGGTCCACCTTCAGCAGACGTACCACCCCAGCGGTAATTAAGTATCCAATGCCCGGAATGACGGTAAAGAGCAGCACGATCCCGTTAATGGCATCCGCGCTTTGCGCTTTTGCGCCCGCGTCATAACCGTACCAGGAGAGCAGGAAGCCGACCATCGCACCGGCAATCGCCAGGCCCAGTTTCAGGAAGAAGATGTTACCCGAGAAACTGATCCCGGTGATGCGTTTCCCGGTTTTCCACTCGCCGTAGTCGTCCACGTCGGCCATCAGCGACCAGTGCAGCGGAGACGGGATCTGGTGCAGGATGTTAAGCAGGAAATAGAGCACAACGATGGTAACGGTGGCTTTCGGGTCGAAGAAATAGAAGGCGCAGGAGAATGCCGCCAGCACGATATTGGTCCAGAAGAAGACCTTCAGCTTACACCAGCGGTCGGTCAGCACTTTCGCCAGCACGCTGCCAAGCATCATGCCGACAACGCCCAGGCTGATAAACAGCGTGGCGAAGTGGGTGCTCTGGCCCATCACCCAGGTGACGTAATACATGGTCGCCGCCATGCGGATAAAGCCCGGGCAGACGTTGCACAGCGTGAGCAGCAAAATGCGCACCCACTGGTCGTTTTTCCACACGTCTTTCAGGTCGTTTTTCAGCTCGTCGTTGGTTTGCACTGCCGGACGCACGCGCTCGCGCACGGTGGCGAAGCAGAACAGGAACATACAGGTACCAATCAGCGCCAGGACGGTCATCGCCATCTGGTAGCCTTTGGCTTTGTTATCCCCGCCAAACCAGTCGGCCATCGGCAGCAGCGTTAAGGAGAGCAGCAGCGTGGCGATGCCGACCAGCACGAAGCGATACGACTGGCAGGCCACGCGCTCTTTTGGATCGTTGGTGATCACTCCACCTAACGAGCAGTAAGGGATGTTGATGGCCGTATAGGTTAACGAGAGCAGGAAGTAGGTGACAAACGCATAGATAACTTTGCTGTTATAGCTCCACTCCGGGGTGGTGAACATCAGAATGCTGAACAGCGCGTAGGGGAACGCAATCCACAGCAGCCATGGACGAAACCGGCCATATTTACTGCGGGTACGGTCGGCAATCGCCCCCATAATCGGGTCCGTTACGGCGTCAATCACGCGGACGGACAGCAGCAGCACGCCGACCAGCGCAGGCGCCAGGCCAAAAATATCCGTATAGAAATAGTTAACAAACAGCATGATGGCGCCGAAGATGATGTTGCATCCCGCGTCGCCCATCCCATAGCCGATCTTTTCTTTTACTGACAGTTTGTTGTTATCCATCGACAGCTCTCCGGTTTACGGTATGGGGAGAATTATTCGCTGGCAAAGGAATATATGCGTTGCAGTATCAGGGCGGTGATATGGATAAATGTGCTGTTGGCGTGAAAGTGTGAAGGAGGTAACAACGCGCAGCACCCGCAAAAACAGGTGCCGCGGCGAGAGGTTTAGTGCGCCTTCATGGCATTACGGCTTTTCTGGCTGAAGAGATAGCCAACGCCAAGGATCGCAATCCAGACCGGGATCAGGTAGACGGAAATCGCCATGCCCGGCGTGATCAGCATGATCACCAGCACGGCCGCCATAAACAGCAGGCAAATCCAGTTACCCAGCGGATAGAGCAGGGCAGGGAAGCGCGTGGTAACGCCCTGCTGCTGTTTCGCGCGGCGGAACTTCATGTGCGCCAGGCTGATCATCGCCCAGTTGATAACCAGAGCAGAGACTACCAGCGCCATCAGCAGGCCAAACGCCGATTCCGGTGCCATGTAGTTAATCAGCACGCACAGGGCGGTCACGATGGCTGAAACAATGATGGTATTCACCGGCACGCCGCGTTTATCCACGTTGAGCAGCATCTTCGGCGCGTTGCCCTGCTGGGCCAGGCCGAACAGCATACGGCTGTTGCAGTATACGCAGCTGTTGTAAACGGAGAGCGCTGCGGTCAGCACCACGATGTTCAGGGCGTTGGCGACAAAGGTATCGCCCAGCTCGTGGAAGATGAGAACAAACGGGCTGGTGTCAGCGGTCACGCGCGTCCACGGCAGCAGGGAGAGCAGCACGGCCAGTGAGCCCACATAGAAGATCAGAATACGGTAGATAACCTGATTCGTGGCTTTCGGGATGCTTTGCTCCGGGTTATCGGCTTCGGCAGCGGTAATACCCACCAGCTCCAGGCCGCCGAAGGAGAACATAATGATCGCCATCATCATCACCAGACCGGTCATGCCGTGAGGCAGGAAGCCGCCCTGTTCCCAGAGGTTACGCACGGTAGCCTGCGGGCCGCCGTTGCCGCTGAACAGCAGCCAGCCACCGAAGATGATCATCGCCACAACGGCAATGACTTTGATAATGGCAAACCAGAACTCCATCTCGCCGAACACTTTTACGTTGGTCAGGTTAATGGCGTTGATAATCACGAAGAAGGCTGCAGCAGACGCCCATGTGGGGATCTCGGGGTACCAGAACTGAATGTACTTCCCGACGGCGGTCAGCTCGGCCATAGCAACCAGAACGTACAGCACCCAGTAGTTCCAGCCGGAGGCGAAGCCCGCAAAGCTGCCCCAGTATTTATAGGCAAAGTGGCTGAACGAGCCTGCGACCGGCTCTTCAACGACCATTTCGCCAAGCTGGCGCATGATCAGAAAAGCGATGAAACCCGCAATCGCGTAACCCAAAATAATACCCGGACCGGCTGACTGGATAACGGATGCGCTGCCCAGAAACAGGCCGGTACCAATCGCACCGCCCAGTGCGATGAGCTGTATATGGCGGTTTTTAAGTCCGCGCTTTAGCTGATCGCCGTGCTGTTGAGCTTCCATTTGAAACCTCGTGTGTGGTTGTTATGTTCACGCTGTGCGTGTGTAATTATGAAAGTCCATATTCTGTATTTATTTCTTTACGGTTAAACAAACCGAAAAAAGCGGAGATGACTTCCGTAAGCGCCAGAATAGTGGTAAGCGCCTGCGAATGCACCTGCTTTATGAAGGGATGCTGACGACTTGAATAAAAAGAAAGCATTTGTAAATCGGCCCGCTTATTCTTCCTAACCCAACCTATAGAATAGAAATGCTTCTTAAGTGGGCGAATTTTCATTATTTGCCATGTTGAATCGCTTCAGATTGCAAAAACCCTCGTTTCATTATGGTTAAAACTCCCTCTTCGGGAGTAATCAACTCATTTGTGCAAAGTTACATTTCTGAAACGTTATTTCTGTAAGGTTGTTAAAATGTGCAGGGTTTACTGATTTCAATCAAAACCAATATGGACAGAAGGTGAATACTTTGTTACTTTAGCGATACGAACTAGAAATTGGTAAGACCAATTGACTCCGGGCAAAAAGGCGTAAGACAGGGAATATGGCCTACAGCAAAATTCGCCAACCAAAACTATCTGATGTGATTGAGCAGCAGCTGGAGTTTTTAATCCTCGAAGGGACTCTGCGCCCGGGTGAGAAACTTCCGCCAGAACGCGAGCTGGCAAAACAGTTCGACGTTTCACGTCCCTCTCTGCGTGAGGCGATTCAACGCCTCGAAGCAAAGGGCTTGCTGCTTCGTCGCCAGGGCGGCGGAACCTTTGTGCAAAACAGCCTGTGGCAGAGCTTCAGCGATCCGCTGGTAGAACTTCTCTCTGACCACCCAGAATCCCAGTTTGACCTGCTTGAGACCCGTCACGCGCTTGAAGGTATTGCGGCCTATTACGCCGCCCTTCGCAGCACTGATGAAGATCGCGTGCGTATCCGCGAACTGCATCAGGCCATTGAACGGGCACAGCAGTCCGGCGATTTAGACGCCGAGTCCAGCGCCGTTGTCCAGTATCAAATCGCCGTTACCGAAGCGGCACACAACGTGGTGCTCCTCCATCTGCTACGCTGCATGGAGCCGATGCTGGCCCAGAACGTTCGTCAGAATTTTGAATTGTTGTATGCCCGTCGGGAGATGCTCCCGCTGGTAAGCAACCATCGCACCCGAGTATTCGAGGCGATAATGGCCGGGGAGCCGGAGCAGGCGCGCGAAGCGTCGCACCGTCACCTGGCTTTCATTGAGGAAATCTTGCTGGACCGCAGCCGTGAACAATCGCGTCGCGAACGTTCATTACGCCGCATACAGCAACGAAAGGATTAAGCGCCAGGTACTTTTAGAGCGCGGCAACTAAACGCAGAACCTGTCTTATTGTGTTCTTGCCCAAGAGCACAATGGGACAGGTTCCAGACAAATCAACGTATTAGATAGATAAGGAATACCCCCATGTCAGAACGTCTCCAAAATGACGTGGATCCGATCGAAACTCGCGACTGGCTACAGGCGATCGAATCGGTCATCCGTGAAGAAGGTGTTGAGCGCGCTCAGTATCTGATTGATCAGCTGCTTTCTGAAGCTCGCAAAGGCGGCGTGAAGGTTGCTTCAGGTGCAGGGGCTAGCAACTACGTAAACACGATTGCCGTTGAAGACGAACCGGAATACCCGGGCAATCTGGATCTGGAACGTCGTATCCGTTCTGCAATCCGCTGGAACGCCATCATGACCGTTCTGCGCGCGTCCAAGAAAGACCTGGAGCTGGGTGGCCACATGGCGTCCTTCCAGTCTTCTGCGACCGTTTACGAAGTGTGCTTCAACCACTTCTTCCGTGCAGCGAACGAGAAAGACGGCGGCGATCTGGTGTACTTCCAGGGCCACATCTCTCCGGGCATCTATGCACGTGCATTCCTGGAAGGTCGTCTGACTGAAGAGCAGATGAACAACTTCCGTCAGGAAGTTCACGGTAAAGGTCTGTCTTCTTATCCGCACCCTAAACTGATGCCTGAATTCTGGCAGTTCCCGACCGTATCTATGGGTCTGGGCCCAATCGGTGCGATCTACCAGGCTAAATTCCTGAAGTATCTGGAACACCGTGGTCTGAAAGACACCTCTGAGCAGACCGTTTACGCCTTCCTGGGCGACGGCGAAATGGATGAGCCAGAATCTAAAGGTGCGATCACCATCGCAACCCGTGAGAAGCTGGACAACCTGTGCTTCATCATCAACTGTAACCTGCAGCGTCTGGATGGTCCGGTAACCGGTAACGGCAAGATCATCAACGAACTGGAAGGCATCTTCGCAGGTGCTGGCTGGAACGTGATCAAAGTCATGTGGGGTTCCCGTTGGGACGAACTGCTGCGTAAAGACACCAGCGGTAAACTGATCCAGCTGATGAACGAAACCGTTGACGGCGACTACCAGACCTTCAAATCCAAAGACGGTGCCTACGTGCGTGAGCACTTCTTCGGCAAATACCCTGAAACCGCAGCGCTGGTTGCCGACTGGACTGATGAGCAGATCTGGGCCCTGAACCGCGGTGGTCACGATCCGAAGAAAATTTACGCTGCACTGAAAAAAGCGCGTGAAACCAAAGGTAAAGCGACTGTAATCCTGGCCCACACCATCAAAGGTTACGGCATGGGTGATACCGCAGAAGGTAAAAACATCGCTCACCAGGTTAAGAAAATGAACATGGACGGCGTGCGCTATATCCGCGACCGTTTCAACGTTCCAGTGACCGATGAGCAGGTAGAAAACCTGTCTTACATCACCTTCCCGGAAGGCTCTGAAGAGCACAAGTACCTGCACGAACGTCGTCAGGCGCTGAAAGGCTACCTGCCAGCTCGTCAGCCTAACTTCACCGAGAAGCTGGAACTGCCAGCGCTGGAAGACTTCTCTCAGCTGCTGGAAGAGCAGAACAAAGAGATCTCTACCACTATCGCTTTCGTTCGTGCCCTGAACGTGATGCTGAAGAACAAGTCGATCAAAGATCGCCTGGTGCCAATCATCGCCGACGAAGCGCGTACTTTCGGTATGGAAGGTCTGTTCCGTCAGATCGGTATCTACAGCCCGAACGGCCAGCAGTACACCCCGCAGGACCGTGAGCAGGTTGCATACTACAAAGAAGACGAGAAAGGTCAGATTCTGCAGGAAGGTATCAACGAGCTGGGCGCAGGCGCATCCTGGCTGGCTGCTGCGACCTCTTACAGCACCAACAACCTGCCGATGATCCCGTTCTACATTTACTACTCCATGTTCGGGTTCCAGCGTATCGGTGACCTGTGCTGGCAGGCAGGCGACCAGCAGGCTCGCGGCTTCCTGATCGGTGGTACTTCTGGTCGTACGACTCTGAACGGTGAAGGTCTGCAGCACGAAGATGGCCACAGCCACATTCAGTCTCTGACTATCCCGAACTGTATCTCTTACGACCCGTCTTACGCGTACGAAGTGGCAGTCATCATGCATGACGGTCTGCAGCGCATGTACGGTGAAGCGCAAGAGAACATTTACTACTACATCACCACCCTGAACGAAAACTACCACATGCCGGCAATGCCAGCAGGTGCCGAGGAAGGTATCCGTAAAGGTATCTACAAACTCGAAACCATTGAAGGTAGCAAAGGTAAAGTTCAGCTGCTGGGCTCCGGCTCTATCCTGCGTCACGTGCGTGAAGCAGCGCAGATCCTGGCGAAAGACTACGGCGTGGGTTCCGACGTGTACTCTGTGACTTCCTTCACCGAACTGGCGCGTGATGGCCAGGATTGTGAGCGCTGGAACATGCTGCACCCAATGGAAACCCCACGCGTTCCGTACATCGCTCAGGTGATGAACGACGCGCCAGCGGTGGCGTCCACTGACTATATGAAACTGTTCGCTGAGCAGGTTCGTACATACGTTCCAGCTGATGATTATCGCGTTCTGGGTACTGACGGCTTCGGTCGTTCTGACAGCCGCGAAAACCTGCGTCACCACTTCGAAGTTGATGCTTCTTACGTGGTTGTAGCAGCACTGGGCGAACTGGCTAAACGTGGCGAAATCGATAAGAAAGTGGTTGCGGACGCAATTACCAAATTCAACATCGATGCAGAAAAAGTTAACCCGCGTCTGGCGTAAGAGGTAAAAGAATAATGGCTATCGAAATCAATGTACCGGACATCGGGGCTGATGAAGTTGAAATCACCGAGATCCTGGTCAAAGTGGGCGACAAAGTTGAAGCTGAACAGTCGCTGATCACCGTAGAAGGCGACAAAGCCTCTATGGAAGTCCCGTCTCCTCAGGCTGGCATCGTTAAAGAGATCAAGGTCTCCGTTGGCGATAAAACCGAGACCGGCAAACTGATCATGATTTTCGATTCCGCCGACGGTGCAGCAGCAGCTGCACCTGCGCAGGAAGAGAAGAAAGAAGCCGCTCCGGCCGCCGCTGCTCCAGCAGCTGCCGCGGCAGCGAAAGAAGTGAACGTGCCTGACATCGGCGGTGACGAAGTTGAAGTCACTGAAATCCTGGTGAAAGTGGGCGATACCGTTGCGGCCGAGCAGTCACTGATCACCGTAGAAGGCGACAAAGCCTCTATGGAAGTACCAGCGCCATTCGCCGGTACCGTTAAAGAGATCAAGATCAACACCGGCGACAAAGTGTCTACCGGGTCGCTTATCATGATCTTCGAAGTGGCGGGTGCTGCACCTGCTGCCGCGCCTGTACAGGCCGCTGCTCCGGCTCCGGCCGCTGCACCAGCCGCTGCTGGCGGTGCGAAAGACGTTAACGTACCGGACATCGGCGGTGACGAAGTTGAAGTCACCGAAGTGATGGTAAAAGTGGGCGACAAAGTTGCCGCTGAACAGTCACTGATCACCGTTGAAGGCGACAAGGCTTCCATGGAAGTGCCTGCGCCGTTCGCCGGTACCGTTAAAGAGATCAAAATCAGCACCGGCGACAAAGTGTCTACCGGCTCCCTGATCATGGTCTTCGAAGTGGAAGGCGCTGCGCCTGCAGCCGCTCCGGCTGCCGCGGCTGCTCCAGCTCCGGCTGCTGCACCGGCTCAGGCTGCTAAACCAGCCGCTGCCCCTGCTGCAAAAGCAGAAAAATCAGAGTTCGCTGAAAACGACGCGTACGTCCACGCCACCCCGCTGATTCGTCGCCTGGCGCGCGAATTCGGTGTGAACCTGGCGAAAGTGAAAGGTACCGGCCGTAAGGGGCGTATCCTGCGCGAAGACGTTCAGGCTTACGTGAAAGACGCGGTGAAACGCGCCGAAGCTGCACCAGCTGCAGCCGCTGGCGGCGGTATCCCGGGCATGCTGCCATGGCCGAAAGTGGACTTCAGCAAGTTCGGCGAAATCGAAGAAGTGGAGCTGGGCCGTATCCAGAAAATCTCTGGTGCGAACCTGAGCCGTAACTGGGTGATGATCCCGCACGTTACCCACTTCGACAAAACCGATATCACCGATCTGGAAGCGTTCCGTAAACAGCAGAACGCCGAAGCCGAGAAGCGTAAGCTGGACGTGAAATTCACCCCAGTGGTCTTCATCATGAAAGCCGTTGCCGCTGCTCTGGAGCAGATGCCACGCTTCAACAGCTCCCTGTCCGAAGACGGCCAGAAGCTGACGCTGAAGAAATACATCAATATCGGTGTTGCGGTAGATACGCCAAATGGTCTGGTTGTTCCGGTCTTCAAGGACGTGAACAAGAAGAGCATTACCGAGCTGTCCCGTGAACTGACCACCATCTCCAAGAAAGCGCGTGATGGTAAGCTGACTGCCGGCGAAATGCAGGGCGGCTGCTTCACCATCTCCAGCATCGGCGGCTTGGGTACCACCCACTTCGCGCCGATTGTGAACGCGCCGGAAGTGGCAATCCTCGGTGTGTCCAAGTCCGCGATGGAGCCGGTGTGGAATGGCAAAGAGTTCGTGCCGCGTCTGATGATGCCAATCTCTCTGTCCTTCGACCACCGCGTGATCGACGGGGCTGATGGTGCGCGTTTCATCACCATCATCAACAACACCCTGAGCGACATTCGCCGCCTGGTGATGTAATCGAAAAGCCGGCCAGTCGGCCGGCTTTTTTCTGATAACCTCATGGGGCTTTTGAGGTTATTGGTGAAAGCGATAATTCGTGAGCCGTTTGTTGTTTCAAAATTGTTAACAATTTTGTAAAATACGGGCGGATAGAACGACCCGGTGGACGACGGGTATACATTAAGAGGTCATGATGAGCACAGAAATCAAAACTCAGGTCGTAGTACTTGGGGCAGGCCCGGCAGGTTACTCCGCAGCATTTCGCGCAGCGGATTTAGGTCTGGAAACCGTCATCGTAGAACGTTACAGCACCCTCGGCGGTGTTTGTCTGAACGTCGGCTGTATCCCTTCTAAAGCGCTGCTGCACGTAGCGAAAGTTATCGAAGAAGCCAAAGCGCTGGCTGAACACGGTATCGTCTTCGGCGAGCCAAAAACCGACATCGACAAAATTCGTACCTGGAAAGAGAAAGTTATCACTCAGCTGACCGGCGGTCTGGCGGGTATGGCGAAAGGCCGTAAGGTAAAAGTGGTTAACGGTCTGGGTAAATTCACCGGTGCGAACACCCTGGAAGTGGAAGGCGAAAACGGCAAAACCGTTATCAACTTCGACAACGCGATCATCGCGGCAGGCTCTCGCCCAATCGAACTGCCATTCATTCCACATGAAGATCCACGCGTGTGGGATTCCACCGATGCCCTGGAACTGAAAACCGTTCCTGAGCGTCTGCTGGTTATGGGCGGCGGTATCATCGGTCTGGAAATGGGTACCGTGTACCATGCGCTGGGTTCAGACATTGACGTGGTTGAAATGTTCGACCAGGTTATCCCGGCTGCTGACAAAGACATCGTTAAAGTCTTCACCAAGCGCATCAGCAAGAAGTTTAACCTGATGCTGGAAACCAAAGTGACAGCCGTTGAAGCGAAAGAAGACGGTATTTACGTTTCCATGGAAGGCAAAAAAGCCCCATCCGAACCACAGCGTTACGACGCCGTGCTGGTGGCTATCGGTCGTGTACCGAACGGTAAAAACCTCGACGCGGGCAAAGCTGGCGTGGAAGTGGACGACCGTGGCTTCATCCGCGTTGACAAACAGCTGCGCACCAACGTGCCGCACATCTTTGCTATCGGCGACATCGTCGGTCAGCCAATGCTGGCGCACAAAGGCGTTCACGAAGGTCACGTTGCCGCTGAAGTTATCGCCGGCATGAAGCACTACTTCGATCCGAAAGTGATCCCATCTATCGCGTACACCGAGCCAGAAGTTGCATGGGTCGGTCTGACCGAGAAAGAAGCGAAAGAGAAAGGCATCAGCTACGAAACCGCCACCTTCCCGTGGGCTGCTTCTGGCCGTGCTATCGCTTCCGACTGCGCAGACGGTATGACCAAACTGATCTTCGACAAAGAGACTCACCGCGTAATCGGTGGTGCGATTGTCGGTACCAACGGCGGTGAGCTGCTGGGTGAAATCGGTCTGGCTATCGAAATGGGCTGTGACGCGGAAGACATCGCGCTGACCATCCACGCGCACCCGACTCTGCACGAGTCCGTGGGCCTGGCGGCTGAAGTGTTTGAAGGTAGCATCACTGACCTGCCAAACGCGAAAGCGAAGAAGAAATAAGTTTCTTCAGATGAAAAAAGCGGCCTGAGGCCGCTTTTTTTATGCGCGGCGTTCAGGGTACTACAGGCTGCCAGGTGTTATTAGGTGCGTATGAGGCCAGCGCCCGGGCCTTCTGCTCCGAATCGCTGCCGAGATCGGACTGGTACACCTTGTCGTCCTGGTTTATCACAAAGCTCATGACGCCTGTCTGACCATAGCTGACAGGCCACGCCACCATCGCGAAACCGTGATTATCGGGCAGGATGCGGAAGCTATAGCCATGGTAACCCGCGCCTGGCTCTTTAGGGCTAAATGCCGGACCAAGCGGGCTTGGCGCTTCGCCGGGCGAGACGGGCCAGTACAGACCGTCCTTTTTCCCCTCAGAACTGACAATCTTCTGCGCGTATTTCTGGTTCATCGCAAAATAGCTCTGCTGAGCGGCCACGTAAGCATGCAGGGCTTCGATGGCGGCAAGTTCGTTGCGCCCAATTTCGCGGGTCAGGATCTCCTCGGCGCCTTCTTTGATGTCAAACTGCCAGCCGGAGGCGGTTTTGATCACCGGAATGGGAAGTTGCCAGCCGCTGTCTCCGACAACCAGATGCGCTTTATCGCCTTCGACAATGGTGTTATGACGGACTTTCCAGTCGCGCAGAAAGCGATCGACTGCGTCAGGATCAACGCCTTCAGGGGGCAGGAAGTCGCGCCAGTTCTCACCGAGCAGGTTGCTCATCGCGCTTTCGTTTTGCTCGCGGATAGCGCTTTCCAGCGCATTGGTAGCCTGTTCTGGTGAGCTGAAGGATTGCTGCGCCATGACGGTCGCCGAGACCATGAACAACACCATTCCACTGAGTAATTTACGTTTCATGTCGGCTCCCTTAGCGATGACGGAATTCACGGTGTTCAGCACGTCCAGCCGCTGCCGGGCGTAGCTGCTGCTGACGAGCGGCGAGGTGTCTGCTTTGCGCCCCACGCTGCTGCTGCGCCTGCCAGTTGGCGGAACGGCTGTCGTTGCCGCTCAGTGCATTGGCCCGGAGCTGACTGTTTCGCTGCTGGAAGGGACGTTGCTGAGAGGGCTGAACCCGTTTCTCTTGTCTCTGCGCGGTGGTCTGGCGGTTTTCTCGCTGCTGCGTGGTGGCCCGCTTCGCCGTCTGCGGTTTGGTGTCATAGCCACGGTAGTTATTGCGCTGAGAAATCTGTTTCAGCTGTTCACTTGAGGCCTGTCGCTGCGCCGCTTTCGTGCCCGGGCGAGCTGTCTGTGGGAAGGTTTTACCTGTCGATTTCTCCATCTGGCTCAGCGCCGCCTGACGCTGGCTATCGCGATTAACCGGTTGCTGCGTTGCACTAAGCCCCGTGGCCGTGTTGGTGGAGTGGAAACGCGTGTTGAGCTGGTTTGTCGGGTAGGGGACACCTTCCCGATAGGCCGGGTTGTGCTGCCAGGTACGGTTGGCGTCCGTCAGACGTTGTCCGCTGATTTTATTGAAGTTCTCAACGTTAATATTGATGTTGTTATCACCGTTGCGGTTGTAGCCGCCGTGATTATCCCAGTCACCGTCATGATGATGGTCCCAGTCATCGTCATCATCCCAGTCGATGTTGCTGAAGATGGCATAAGTTGTGGCGACACCCAGGCTGAAACCTAAGCCGTTGACGAAGCTATTGCCAAACTGCTTCCCGGGTGACGGCGGGAGATAGGTTGGCGGATAGGCGGTGTTGGGCCAGGTTCCGTAAACCGTATTCGGGTTATAGGTGGGAACATAAACGACCTGCGGATCGGCAGATTCAATTTTGATCACCGTTGGGGCGGGCGCAGACGTCGTTGTTGTCGTTGCCTCGGTGGTGCTGGTTTTAGCCGGTGCGGGTTTCGTTACCGTGGTGACCGTCTGCTGAGGCGTAGATTGCAAGGCGCCGGTCTTCTGCGCCAGCGCGCGCAACCGTTGTACCGAATCCATCACATCTTTCGGCTGCGCGAGAAACGCATCCCCCAGATTTTGTACCCACGGCGGATTCTCTCCCATCAGCGACATAAGCTGAGGAAACGCGACCAGGGATTTTACGCTGGGATCCCAGGGCTGGCTGGCAACGGCCTGAATCGCGGCGTCCCCTTCCATTTTGGGGTTGTCTTTGGACCACTGCGCCGCTTGAATCACGTTGGCCGGGTAGGTCGAGGCCATCAAGATTTGTGACAGCAGAGCATCCGGGTAGAGCGCGATGGGGGCAACCCACTGATCGATTTGCGCGGCAGTGTAGGTTGGCGCGACGACAGGGGCCGGCTGGGCTGCGGTAGGCGCTGACGGTGGTTGCGCGACGGGGGCTGGCGCAACGGGTTCCGTTGCACGACTTTTGACAAACATGACGCCTGAGGCGGCAAACAGCCCGGCACTGCACAGAAGGACAAGCAGATGTGGCTTAAAGGGCAACTTCATAAAATGACTCCAACGAGACAGGCGCTGTGCCGTGAGGCGTTACGGTTGGCGTGAGTATTATTCACCCGTCTTTTACTGTTTTGACTTTTATTGGGAAGCGTCCGGTACGTCCGGATAAAGAGTGTGAGTATTTATTACACAATTATATGCGATGCGGGAAAAGGCGCCGGGAATTCAGAAGGCCGTTCTTACGAGCGGCCAGCAGCTAGTTGCCGAGGTTGACGACAAACAGCACCGTGATGTCGGATATGTTCCAGCCACCGTGCAGCGCGGTAAGCAGTAAACCAATTGCAACGATCAGCGCAGTGATTCGCATCTCCATTGCGTGCGTTCCTGAACAGGCTACGCGGGTTCCTTCTTCACCGGAAAAGGCAGAACCAGGCAAATGAGTACATTGCCGCGTAGGTTACGGAACTGCTTCCGGGCCCGGTGATTGGTTGCTACACCAGCGAAGCAGGCCGGGGGCAACAGTATTACAGCCGAAATGGACTGAAAAGAGGTGAAATACAGTTTCATCCTTTTACATTCGAAACTGGATGGCGGCTCGTAAACACAAAACATGTGCTTGCGGATCTGCATACTCAGGAGCATTATTCATGCCGAGTGCATTGCCGCAAATCTGCCAACCCGGTGTGCTACCACCGCAAGGCAACAAAATAACCGCTACCAGGCGGTTTTTTGTCCCCAAAATTCACCTCTCCTCCCCGCTACACCATGCTTAACGATTCAGCAAACTTTTTAATGTTGCTTTTTTGTAAACGGATTAACACTGTGCAGAAATCCTGCTATGCTGCCCGACGCGGTATCGGGCATTTACCCTACAAACTGCTGTCTCACAGGAGCGTGAAGAGAACGCCCGCCGCATATGACAATGAGAGCGAGGAGAACCGTCGTGCTAGAAGAATACCGTAAGCACGTAGCAGAACGTGCCGCCGAGGGAATTGTACCCAAACCTTTAGATGCAACCCAAATGGCCGCGCTCGTCGAGCTGCTGAAGAACCCGCCTAAGGGCGAAGAAGAATTCCTGTTAGATCTGTTGATCAACCGCGTACCGCCTGGCGTAGATGAAGCTGCCTACGTAAAAGCCGGATTCCTTGCTGCTATCGCCAAAGGCGAAGCCACCTCCCCACTGGTTACTCCTGAAAAAGCCATTGAACTGCTCGGCACCATGCAGGGTGGTTACAACATTCATCCGCTGATTGACGCGCTGGATAACGACAAGCTGGCACCGATTGCCGCTAAAGCGCTCTCTTCCACGCTGCTGATGTTCGATAACTTCTACGACGTAGAAGAAAAAGCCAAAGCGGGCAACGTCTATGCGAAGCAGGTGATGCAGTCCTGGGCCGATGCCGAATGGTTCCTGAACCGCCCTGCTCTGGCGGAAAAAATTACCGTGACCGTCTTTAAGGTGACCGGTGAAACTAACACCGATGATCTGTCTCCGGCACCGGACGCGTGGTCTCGTCCTGATATCCCGCTGCACGCCCTGGCGATGCTGAAAAACGCCCGTGAAGGCATTGAGCCGGATCAGCCGGGCGTGGTGGGCCCGATCAAACAGATCGAAGCGCTGCAACAAAAAGGTTTCCCGCTGGCCTACGTCGGTGACGTTGTGGGTACCGGCTCTTCCCGTAAGTCTGCCACCAACTCCGTACTGTGGTTCATGGGCGACGATATTCCGCACGTGCCGAACAAGCGCGGCGGCGGCCTGTGCCTCGGCGGCAAAATTGCGCCAATCTTCTTCAACACCATGGAAGATGCGGGCGCGCTGCCAATTGAAGTGGATGTGAGCAACCTGAACATGGGCGACGTGATTGACGTCTACCCGTATAAAGGCGAAGTGCGCAACCACGAAACCAACGAGCTGCTGGCAAGCTTCGAACTGAAAACCGACGTGCTGATTGACGAAGTGCGTGCTGGTGGCCGTATTCCGCTGATCATCGGGCGTGGCCTGACCACCAAAGCGCGTGAAGCGCTGGGTCTGCCGCACTCCGACGTTTTCCGTCACGCGAAAGACGTGGCAGAAAGCAACCGCGGCTTCTCGCTGGCACAGAAAATGGTGGGTCGTGCCTGCGGCGTCGCCGGTATTCGCCCTGGCGCATACTGCGAGCCGAAGATGACCTCCGTGGGCTCTCAGGACACCACTGGCCCAATGACTCGTGACGAACTGAAAGACCTGGCGTGCCTGGGCTTCTCTTCTGACCTGGTGATGCAGTCCTTCTGCCACACGGCGGCCTATCCGAAGCCGGTTGACGTGACCACGCACCACACGCTGCCAGACTTCATCATGAACCGCGGCGGCGTGTCACTGCGTCCGGGCGACGGCGTCATCCACTCCTGGCTGAACCGTATGCTGCTGCCGGATACCGTGGGTACCGGCGGTGACTCCCATACCCGTTTCCCAATTGGTATCTCCTTCCCGGCGGGCTCCGGCCTGGTGGCGTTTGCTGCAGCGACCGGCGTAATGCCGCTGGACATGCCTGAATCCGTGCTGGTGCGCTTCAAGGGCAAAATGCAGCCGGGCATCACCCTGCGCGATCTGGTTCACGCGATCCCGCTGTATGCCATCAAACAGGGCCTGCTGACCGTTGAGAAGAAAGGGAAGAAAAACATCTTCTCTGGCCGTATCCTGGAAATTGAAGGTCTGCCGGATCTGAAAGTTGAGCAGGCGTTCGAGCTGACCGACGCCTCCGCCGAGCGTTCTGCAGCAGGCTGTACCATCAAGCTGAACAAAGAGCCGATCATTGAGTATCTGAACTCCAACATCGTGCTGCTGAAGTGGATGATCGCAGAAGGTTACGGCGACCGCCGCACGCTGGAGCGTCGTATTCAGGGCATGGAGAAATGGCTGGCGGATCCGCAACTGCTGGAAGCTGACGCAGACGCAGAGTACGCGGCGGTGATCGACATCGATCTGGCGGATATTAAAGAGCCAATCCTGTGTGCGCCGAACGATCCGGACGATGCGCGTCTGCTCTCTGACGTGCAGGGCGATAAGATCGACGAAGTGTTCATCGGCTCCTGCATGACCAACATCGGCCACTTCCGCGCCGCCGGTAAGCTGCTGGATACCCACAAAGGCCAGCTGCCGACCCGCCTGTGGGTGGCACCGCCAACCCGTATGGACGCGGCTCAGTTGACCGAAGAGGGTTACTACAGCGTGTTCGGTAAGAGCGGGGCGCGTATCGAAATCCCTGGCTGCTCCCTGTGTATGGGTAACCAGGCGCGCGTGGCCGACGGTGCGACGGTGGTTTCCACCTCTACCCGTAACTTCCCGAACCGTTTAGGTACCGGTGCGAACGTCTACCTGGCCTCTGCGGAGCTGGCGGCGGTTGCGGCGCTGATTGGCAAACTGCCAACGCCGGAAGAGTACCAGACCTTCGTGGCGCAGGTGGATAAGACGGCGGTGGATACCTATCGCTATCTGAACTTCGACCAGCTTTCTCAGTACACCGAGAAGGCTGACGGGGTGATCTTCCAGACGGCGGTATAATCAGCAAAACCGTCTCTACGAGACGGTTTTTAGTATTTGCACCCTCTCGTGGGAGAGGGACGGGGTGAGGGCATCAGGCCGCAGGGTCTTGCTCTCACCTTTTTATTTTCATTCCTCCCACCTCTCCCGCTTTTTTTCTTTCCCTCTGCTGCGATAATTACCCTAATGGCTTTGCAGAGGAAAACGCTATGGATTACGAATTTTTGCGCGACATCACCGGTGTGGTGAAAGTGCGCATGTCGATGGGGCACGAAGCCGTTGGACACTGGTTTAACGAAGAGGTGAAAGAAAATCTCGCCCTTCTTGATGAAGTCGAACAGGCGGCAAATACGGTAAAAGGCAGCGAGCGCTCCTGGCAACGCGCCGGACATGAATACACCCTGTGGATGGACGGCGAAGAGGTGATGGTGCGCGCCAACCAGCTTGAGTTTTCAGGGGATGAGATGGAAGAGGGGATGAGCTACTACGACGAAGAGAGCCTGTCGCTGTGCGGCGTGGAAGACTTCCTGCAGGTAGTGAATGCCTACCGTGAGTTTATGAAACAGAAGTAACTCCCCGAAGCGTCCCTGCTCCGGGCAACACTTACACGGCCGGAATATTGCGGCCGTAGTAGATTTCGCGCATCTCTTTCCAGAGCAGGTCGGTGATGACCTTGCGCTCTTCTTCACTTAAATCTTCCGGCTTCGTGTGGAACATATAGTGCTTAAGGTCGAATTCCTTCAGCAACATCTTGGTATGGAAGATATTTTCCTGATACACGTTCACGTCCATCATGTCGTACAGCGATTTCATGTCCTCGGACATAAAGTTCTGAATGGAGTTGATCTCGTGGTCGATGAAGTGCTTCATGCCGTTGATATCACGGGTAAAACCGCGCACGCGATAATCAATCGTGACGATGTCCGATTCCAGCTGGTGGATTAAATAGTTCAGCGCGTTCAGCGGAGAAATCACGCCGCAGGTCGACACTTCAATATCCGCGCGGAACGTGCACAGCCCGCCTTCCGGGTGGCTTTCCGGGTAGGTGTGAACGCAGATATGGCTTTTGTCGAGGTGGGCGACGACCACTTCGGGCAGCGGGCCGGGATGTTCAGTTTTGTCGATAAGCTGCGGGTCGACCGGCTCCTCGCTGACCAGAATGGTGACGCTGGCACCCTGGGGCTCATAATCCTGTCGGGCGATGTTCAGAATATTGGCACCGATGATCGAGCAGGTTTCTGACAGGATCTCGGTCAGACGGTTGGCGTTGTAGAGTTCATCGATATAGGCGATGTAACCATCGCGTTCTTCCGCTGTTTTGGCATAGCAGATATCGTAAATACAAAAACTCAGGCTTTTGGTCAGGTTGTTAAAGCCATGTAGTTTAAGCTTTTTCAATTAGCTCACCCCCTTAGTGGATAATGCGTCTTGCAGGTACTGCGGCAGAGCAAACGCTGCGGTATGAATAGCCGGATTGTAGTAGCGGCACGTGAGCCCGGCCTGATGGAAGCGGGCCTGGATTATTTCGGTAGAG
Source organism: Enterobacter cloacae complex sp. P6RS (assembly GCF_014982245.1). NCBI lineage: Bacteria > Pseudomonadati > Pseudomonadota > Gammaproteobacteria > Enterobacterales > Enterobacteriaceae > Enterobacter > Enterobacter cloacae complex sp. P6RS. The sequence goes on along the minus strand of NZ_JADCLB010000012.1, from coordinate 84,762 downwards.
AGATGACGCAGCACGTCGTTATCCGTTGCCCATGCAAAGGTCATGATCCCGCCGTAGTACGTCGGAATGGCCGCCTGATAGAAGCTGACGTCACCGAAATAGGTGCTGAGCTTGCGATGGCTGTCGAGGGCTTCATCCTGCTGCAGGAAGCAGACGCCATTTTGTGCGACGAAGATCCCGCCAGGGTTCAGGCAGCGCTTGCAGCCTTCGTAGAACGAGGAGGTAAACAGCGACGCGCCAGGGCCGATGGGGTCGGTACAGTCAGAGATAATCACGTCGAAGGTCTGCGTGGTCTGGTTAACAAAGTTAACGCCGTCGTCGATAACCAGATTAAAGCGCGGATCGTCATAGCTGCCGGCATTATGGTTGGGCAGGTACTGGCGGCAGAAAGAGACCACGCCCGCATCGATCTCAACCATGGTGATGGTTTCAATGGAACGATGACGTGAAACCTCGCGCAGCATTGCGCCGTCGCCGCCACCGATAATCAGAACATGCTTCGCGTGTCCGTGGGCCAGCAGCGGAACGTGGGTCATCATCTCATGATAGATAAACTCGTCGCGCTCGGTCGTTTGCACTACGCCATCCAGGGCCATCACGCGGCCAAAGGCGGCGTTTTCGAAGATGATCAGATCCTGGTGATCCGTTTTCTCATGATAGAGCACGTTATCAACGGCAAAGTACTGACCAAACTGGTCATGCAGTGTTTCATGCCACAACGTGTGGTCGGCCATACGCGGACTCCTCCTTTGTTAACATCCGTAACGCTCACAAAAAATGAGCGAAACATGATAGCTAACTATAACCGTGGTTGCACGGGTATAGGTTGAACAGGGGGCGTCGGGAAGGTTATTTCACGTAGGCGAGCAGGCTGAGCGAATCGCGGGCCAGCGCTTTGCATTTTTTAGCCGTGGGAATGCCAATACCGCTCAAGTCACGGTAGCTGTCTTCACCGAGCGCCTTCATGTCAAAGCTGTCGTAATTGCTGAGATCCCACTGGTTCTGCTGGGCGAAAAAGACCAGCGCGCGGCGAATTTGCCCGTTGGGTAAATTCTGGTAGCCACAATCATTTTTCAGGAATACAAAAACCGCCGTTAAATCGGCCATATCTTCCGCTTCATTTTCACTGAGCGCATAGCTGTTCGCACACATTGCCATCAGGCTTCCGAACAAAATTGTCCTGAAAAACGTCTTCATTGCTTCTACCACTTCTTCACGGAAAATTAACGTTAGCACACTTGATGCCAGTGCGACGATCTTTATTATTGCCGCTTTACTTGACCTTCCGGTAAGGGGAGGGTTTATGCTCAAAAGATCGCCTGCTGGAAATAAGGAAATGAACATGCAACGTCGTGATTTTTTAAAATATTCCGCTGTGCTGGGGGTTGCCAGCGCATTACCACTCTGGAGCCGCGCGGTTTTTGCGGCTGAAAGGCCTGCCTTACCCATTCCTGACTTACTGACCGCAGACGCCCGTAGCCGTATTCAGCTCGTTGTTCAGGCCGGTAAAACCTCCTTCGGCGGGCACAGCGCCACAACCTGGGGCTACAACGGCAATCTGCTCGGCCCGGCGCTTCAGTTACGCAAAGGAAAAGCGGTGACGGTGGATATCCACAATACGCTTGCCGAGGAGACCACACTGCACTGGCACGGGCTGGAAGTCCCGGGCGAAGTGGATGGTGGTCCCCAGGGTGTTATCAAGCCTGGGGGTAAACGCAGCGTAACCTTTACCCCTGACCAGCGGGCGGCAACCTGCTGGTTCCACCCGCATCAGCATGGCAAAACGGGCCATCAGGTGGCAATGGGGCTGGCCGGACTGGTGTTGATTGAGGATGACGAAAGCCGCCTGCTGCGCCTGCCGAAACAGTGGGGTATCGACGATGTGCCGGTGATTGTGCAGGACAAAAAATTCAGCGCGGACGGGCAGATTGACTACCAGCTGGACGTGACGAGCGCGGCGGTCGGCTGGTTTGGCGATACGCTGCTGGCCAACGGTGCGATCTATCCGCAGCACGCCGCCCCGAAAGGCTGGCTGCGCCTGCGCTTGCTTAACGGCTGTAACGCCCGCTCGTTGAACTTCGCCACCAGCGATAAGCGCCCGCTTTACGTGGTGGCAAGCGACGGCGGCCTGCTGCCAGAACCGGTAAAAGTGAGCGAGCTGCCGATGCTGATGGGCGAACGCTTCGAAGTGCTGGTGGACATCAGCGACGGCAAGCCGTTTGACCTGGTAACGCTGCCTGTCAGCCAGATGGGGATGGCAGTGGCGCCGTTTGATAAACCGCATCCGGTGCTGCGCATTCAGCCGCTACAGGTCACGGCCTCCGGTATGCTGCCGGACACCTTAGCCAAGCTGCCAGCTCTCCCGTCGCTGGATGGGCTCACGCAGCGTAAGCTTCAGCTCTCCATGGACCCGATGCTTGACATGATGGGCATGCAGGCGCTGATGAAAAAGTATGGCAATCAGGCCATGGCGGGAATGCACCACGGCCAGATGATGGGCCACATGAATATGGACCACGGCAAAATGGGCGGTATGGATCACGGCGGTCACGGGTTCGATTTCCACAACGCCAACAAGATCAACGGCAAAGCGTTCGATATGAACACGCCGATGTTTGCCGCCACGAAGGGGCAGTTTGAGCGCTGGGTGGTTTCAGGTGAAGGGGACATGATGCTGCACCCGTTCCATATCCACGGCACGCAGTTCCGCATTCTGTCTGAGAACGGCAAAGCGCCGGAAGCGCATCGAGCAGGCTGGAAAGATACGGTGAGAGTGGAAGGCGGCGTCAGCGAGGTGCTGGTAAAGTTCGACCACGAAGCGCCTGAAGAGTTTGCCTATATGGCGCACTGTCATCTGCTGGAGCATGAAGATACGGGGATGATGCTCGGTTTTACCGTATAAAAAAAGCCGGGTGGCGGCTTCGCCTTACCCGGCCTGCATTGCTAAAAACGGCAACTTTCGTTGCCGTTTTGCTTTTATTTGCCTTCGTCCGGCAATGCATACGCGACAATATAGTCGCCCATCTTCGTACCAAACGAACCGTGACCACCCGCAGAAATGACAACGTACTGCTTGCCATTCACTTCATAGGTCATCGGCGTTGCCTGTCCACCGGCCGGCAGACGGCCTTGCCACAGTTTTTCACCGTTGGTCATATTGTACGCGCGCAGGTAGTTATCTGCGGTTGCCGCGATGAACAGCACGTTACCGGCTGTGGAGATTGGACCACCCAGCATTGGCATACCCATATTGAACGGCACCGGAACCGGCATCGGGAACGGCATGCTGTCCTGTGGGGTACCAATACGTTTTTTCCAGACGATCTGGTTGGTTTTCAGATCCAGACCGGAGATGTAACCCCAGGCTGGCTGTTTACACGGCAGACCAAACGGAGACAGGAACGGGTTCAGGGTAACGCCAAACGGTACGCCATACTGCGGCTGGATACCGGCTTCGGTCCCGCTGCCTTTCGCGTCTTTCGGCTGCTCCATCGGGTTACCCGGACCGCGTGGGATCAGACGGGAAACGAACGGCAGCGCCATTGGGTTGGCAATCGCCACCTGACGGTTAGGGTCGACGGAAATACCGCCCCACTCAAACATTCCCAGGTTGCCCGGGAAGACCAGCGTACCCTGCTCAGACGGCGGCGTGAAGATGCCTTCATAGCGCAGCTGATGGAACATCACGCGGCACACCAACTGGTCAAACATGGTGGCACCCCACATGTCTGCACCGCTGAGGTCTTTCTTCGGACGGAAGCTCAGGTCAGAGAACGGCTGGGTTTTGCTGACGTAATCGCCTTTGGCCGCACCCTGCGGAACCGGTTTTTCCGGGGCAGGCACAACCAGCTTACCGTTGCTGCGATCCAGCACGAAGATGTTGCCGGTTTTAGCCGGAGCGTAAATGACCGGCACGGTTTTGCCGTTAACGGTAATGTCCGCCAGCGTCGGCTGGGACGGCATATCCATATCCCACAGATCGTGGTGAACGGTCTGATAGCTCCACGCCAGCTTACCGGTGGTTGCGTTCAGCGCCAGGATAGCGCTCGCATAACGTTCCTGCTCCGGCGTGCGGTTACCGCCCCAGATATCCGGCGTGGATACGCCCATCGGCAGGTAGACCAGGTCCAGCTTCGCGTCATACGCGGCTGGTGCCCAGGAGTTCGGCGAGTTGAAGGTAAAGGTGTGCTCGTCAGACGGGATCGCGTTTGGATCTTTCGCGCCCGGGTCGAAAGCCCACAGCAGTTTACCGGTGTTCACGTCGAAACCACGGATAACGCCGGAGGTTTCACGCGTAGAGAAGTTATCCGTTACCGAACCGGCAATCACGATGGTTTTATCGGTGATGATTGGCGGGGAGGTTGGCTCATACAGACCCGGCGTGGTGTCCGGCATGTTGGTCTGCAGGTTCAGAATGCCTTTGTTGGCGAAGGTTTCGCACAGCTTGCCGGTCTCAGCGTTGATGGCAAACAGACGGCCATCGTTCACCGGCAGCATAATGCGGCGAGGACAGTCGGCAATGACTTCCGGGCTGGCATTATCGGCGCGCGCTTCGTGGTAAGAAACGCCGCGGCAGGTGACATGCTGGAAGGACGGGTTGGAGTTCAGCTGTGGATCAAAGTGCCATTTCTCTTTACCAGTAGCCGCATCGAGCGCGAACAGACGCTGGTGCGCCGTACACAGGTAAAGCATATCGCCGACTTTAATTGGCGTCACTTCATTGGTCAGCTCGCCCGGATCGTTTGGCATCTTCAGGTCGCCGGTACGGAATACCCAGGCTTCTTTAAGGTTCTTAACGTTGTCCGCGTTGATCTGCTTCAGCGGGGAGTAGCGTTGACCTTCCTGGTTACGGCCATAAGCTGGCCAGTCACCGTCACCGTCACCGTCACCGTCACCGTCAGCGACCTGCGAGATAGCTGCCGCAGGCGTGGACTCCGCGTTCAGCGTACCGTTGATCTCCTGCGGGTCGTTAAAGCCAGCCCAGGTGAGAATGCCGCCGCTGATTAACAGCGCCACCAGCAGGGCTGCAACGGCACCGCTGGAAGGGACAATCAGGCGGCGCCAGACAAACGGCAGGATCAGCCAGATACCGAAGAAGACCAGGATGTCGCTGCGCGGCGTCAGGGCCCAGAAATCGAAACCGACTTCCCAGACCCCCCAGATCATGGTGGCAAGAAGGAGGGCGGCATACAGCCACAGTGCGGATTGTTTTCTACGCCAGAGCAGGACGGTTACGCCAAGCATAACCAGGCCCGCAATCGGGTAGTACCAGGAGCCGCCGATCGCGACCAGCCAGACGCCACCGATTAACAGGTACAGGCCGCAGAAGGCGGCGAATAGCGCTGTTAGTGTCACCAGTAGACGCGGCTGTTTAGTGTTTGTTTCAGCCATAGAAAGTGTACTCGTCAGTTTTTGTTAATAATTTGCTAGCAACTAATTATAGGTGTTAACAAGTGTGATCGGAATCACAATATTTGCTTTTTATAACTCATACGCCAGGCTTATCCATTTACTGATATAATGGCTGGCTTGCGTATCGATGCCGGAGCAAGATTCATCCGCATTGAAAGATTTTCATCAAAATCATTTGGTTAGTAATATGAAACATACTGTTGAAGTGATGATCCCGGAAGCCGAGATCAAAGCGCGTATCGCCGAACTGGGTCGTCAAATCACCGAGCATTACAAGGACAGCGGCAGCGAAATGGTGCTGGTTGGTCTGCTGCGCGGTTCTTTCATGTTCATGGCAGACCTGTGCCGTGAAGTGCAGGTACCGCACGAGGTCGATTTTATGACCGCTTCCAGCTACGGCAGCGGCATGTCCACAACCCGTGATGTGAAAATCCTGAAAGATCTGGATGAAGATATTCGTGGCAAAGATGTGTTGATCGTTGAGGACATTATCGACTCCGGCAACACCCTTTCAAAGGTGCGCGAGATCCTGAGCCTGCGCGAGCCGAAATCGCTGGCGATTTGTACGCTGCTGGATAAACCGGAGCGTCGTGAAGTGCAGGTGCCGGTGGAGTTTGTCGGTTTCTCCATCCCGGACGAGTTCGTGGTGGGTTACGGCATTGATTACGCGCAGCGTTATCGTCATCTGCCGTATGTTGGGAAAGTGGTATTGCTGGACGAGTAATTGCGGGCTGATGCCCGCACTCCGACCCTCTCCCACGGGGAGAGGGCGAAAACCCCCGGCTTTATTTATGGTTCACATGCTTAAGCTTGAGGTTGGCAATCCCCGAACGGTAACGCTGCTCCAGCGTTTCGCGGTTGGTGGCGGTGACTTCCAGATTGCGCAGCAGGCCATCGTGAATACCGTACGCCCAGCCGTGGATTGATACCTTCTGCCCGCGTTTCCACGCCGACTGCATGATGGTCGAATGCCCAAGGTTATATACCTGCTCCATCACGTTCAACTCGCACAGCGTGTCCATGCGTCGCTCCTGCGGCATTTCGCCGAGCAGTGAACTATGTTTGAACCAGATATCGCGGATGTGCAGCAGCCAGTTATCAATTAAACCCAGTTCCGGGTTTTCAACCGCCGCCTGCACGCCGCCGCAGCCGTAGTGGCCGCAAATAATGATGTGCTCGACTTCCAGGACGTCAACGGCATACTGAACCACGGAAAGGCAGTTGAGATCGGTATGAATCACCAGGTTGGCGACGTTGCGGTGAACAAACAGTTCGCCGGGCTCAAGGCCGGTCAGGCGCTCGGCAGGTACGCGGCTGTCTGAACAGCCAATCCAGAGAAAGCGCGGGTTCTGGGCTTGTGCGAGTTTTCCAAAAAATCCGGGGTCTTCCTCCACCAGCATTTTTGACCATAGTGCATTGTTGCTAATGAGTGTATCTATGTCGTTCATGGAGGTTAGCGACCTGTAACCAAGTAATTGCGTTGCGCTACTATAGGGTAACCCGACTTTTAATGAAACCACACAACGTGTGTAAGAACTGAAGGTAAGTTAAATTCATGGCAATTGCACTGGAGCTTGAGCAGCTTAAAAAAACCTATCCGGGTGGCGTTCAGGCGCTACGCGGGATAGACCTAAAAGTAGAGGCCGGGGATTTTTACGCGCTTCTGGGGCCGAACGGGGCGGGGAAATCCACCACCATCGGGATCATCAGCTCGCTGGTGAATAAAACGTCCGGACGGGTGAGCGTCTTTGGTTACGACCTGCAAAAAGATGTGGTAAACGCCAAGCGCCAGTTGGGGCTGGTACCGCAGGAGTTCAACTTCAACCCGTTTGAGACGGTGCAGCAGATTGTCGTTAACCAGGCGGGTTATTACGGCGTTGAGCGTAAAGAGGCGCTTGAGCGTAGCGAAAAGTACCTGAAACAGCTCGATTTGTGGGAAAAGCGTAACGAACGTGCGCGGATGTTGTCCGGCGGGATGAAGCGCCGCCTGATGATTGCCCGTGCGCTGATGCACGAGCCGAAGCTGCTGATCCTTGATGAACCCACCGCAGGCGTGGATATCGAACTGCGTCGTTCTATGTGGGGTTTCCTAAAGGATCTTAATGACAAAGGCACCACCATCATTTTGACCACCCACTACCTTGAAGAAGCAGAGATGCTGTGCCGCAACATCGGCATCATTCAGCACGGCGAGCTGGTGGAGAACACCTCGATGAAGGATCTGCTCTCCAAGCTGAAATCCGAAACGTTTATTCTCGATCTGGCGGCAAAAAGCCCGCTACCGAAGCTTGAAGGGTACCAGTATCGCCTGGTTGATACCTCAACGCTGGAAGTGGAAGTGCTGCGCGAGCAGGGGATCAACAGCGTGTTCTCCCAGCTGAGCGCGCAGGGGATTCAGGTTTTAAGTATGCGTAACAAAGCGAACCGACTGGAAGAGCTGTTTGTCTCTCTGGTGCAGGATAAACAAGGAGACAAGGCATGACGCATCTTTATTGGGTCGCGCTGAAAAGTATCTGGGCGAAAGAGATAAACCGCTTTATGCGTATCTGGGTGCAAACCCTGGTACCGCCGGTCATCACCATGACGCTCTATTTCATCATCTTCGGCAACCTGATTGGTTCCCGCATTGGTGAGATGCACGGTTTTACCTATATGCAGTTTATCGTGCCGGGCCTGATTATGATGGCGGTGATCACCAACGCCTACGCAAACGTGGCCTCGTCGTTCTTCAGCGCTAAGTTCCAACGCAATATTGAAGAGTTGCTGGTGGCGCCGGTGCCAACGCACGTCATCATAGCCGGTTACGTGGGCGGCGGCGTGGCGCGCGGGCTGTGCGTGGGCATCCTGGTGACGGCGATTTCGCTGTTCTTCGTGCCGTTCCAGGTGCACTCGTGGCTGTTCGTGGCGCTGACTCTGCTGCTGACGGCAATTCTGTTCTCGCTGGCCGGTCTGCTGAATGCGGTGTTCGCTAAAACGTTTGACGACATCAGCCTGATCCCGACCTTTGTGCTGACGCCGCTGACCTATCTCGGCGGGGTGTTTTACTCCCTGACGCTGCTGCCGCCGTTCTGGCAGGCACTGTCGCATCTGAACCCGATCGTCTACATGATCAGCGGCTTCCGCTTTGGCTTCCTCGGCATTACCGATGTTCCGCTGTTTACCACGGTGGCGGTGCTGGTGGTATTCATCATCGCCTTCTACCTGCTGTGCTGGTATCTGATCCAGCGCGGGCGCGGTCTGCGTAGTTAACCCTCTGCCCGGCGACGCTCTGGTTGCCGGGCACTTTCTTTGACGATTATCACCGTAAGCAAACCTTCACTCCGCTAAACTACTTGCCTGCTAAGGAGAGAGTTATGCTGGGATGGGTAATCACCTGCCACGATGAACGAGCGCAGGACATGCTGGATACGCTTGAGGCCAAATTTGGCCCGCTGGCGCAATGCCGGGTGGTTAACTACTGGCGCGGGCTAAGCACTAACATGCTCAGCCGCATGATGTGCGATGCCCTGCATGAAACCGACTCCGGAGAGGGCGTCATTTTTCTTACCGATAAATCCGGCGCGGCGCCTTACCGCGCGGCCGCTTTGCTGAGCCACAAGCATGATAATTGTGAAGTGATCTCCGGTATCAGCCTGCCTTTACTCGAAGCCCTCTATCCGCTTCGCGCCTCATTGAGCAGCGCAGAGTTTCGGCACGCTATCGTGGCGGAGGGCCAGCCGGAGGTGAGCAGCCTGTGGCACCAGCAGCAGAAAAACCCGCCTTTTGTTCTGCTTCACGATCTGTATAAGCATTAAACATTGGTATTGATGTCGCTTTTGCTACAATGGCGACTGATTTCCCGTGTCGATTTATATCCTATGTTCATGCGCGTGTTCTTTCTCCTTTTGCTGCTGGTTTCCGGCGGGGCGTCTGCCAGCCTGATAAGTCAGCAAGGGCTTCCTGCTCAATATATGCAAACCACTGAGGCTGCTGCCATCTGGGCTCAGGTAGGTAACTCCGTGGTTAACGTGGGCAATATTCGCGCAGGGCAGATCATCGCGGTCTTTCCCGCGGCGGCGGATTATTACGAATTTCGCTTCGGGTTCGGTACTGGCTTTATTGATAAAGACCACCTTGAGAAAGTGCAGGGCAAGCAACGCGTTGAGGACAGCCTGGGCGACCTGAACAAGCCGCTCAGTAACCAGAATCTCATCACCTGGAAAGATACGCCCGTCTATAACGCGCCCAATAGCGGAAGCGCGCCCTTTGGCACCCTGAGCGCCAACCTGCGCTATCCCATTCTGAATAAACTCAAAGACCGCCTGAACCAGACCTGGTATCAGATCCGCATCGGCAACCGCCTGGCGTGGATAAGCAGCCTGGACGCGCAGGAAGATAACGGCATTCCGGTTCTGACCTATCACCATATCCTGCGCGATGAGGAGAACACCCGTTTTCGCCATACCTCCACCACCACCAGCGTGCGCGCGTTCAGCAACCAGATGACCTGGCTTCGCGACCAGGGGTACACCACGCTGACGATGTATCAGCTGGAAGGCTACGTGCGCAACAAGATGAACCTGCCCGCGAAGGCGGTGGTGATTACCTTTGACGACGGCCTGAAGTCGGTGAGCCGTTACGCGTATCCTGTGCTGAAAGAGTATGGCTTCAACGCGACGGCGTTTATCATTTCGTCACGTATTAAAGGCCATCCGCAGAAGTGGGATCCGAAATCGCTGCAGTTTATGAGCGTTCAGGAAATCAAAGGCATTCAGGATGTGTTCGACATTCAGTCGCACACGCACTTCCTGCACCGCGTGGACGGGTATAAACACCCGATCTTACTGAGCCGCAGCTATCACGTGATCCTGTTTGATTTTGAGCGTTCTCGTCGCGCGCTGTCACAGTTCAACCCGCGTGTGCTCTACCTTTCGTATCCGTTTGGCGGCTATGACAATAAGGCGGTCAAGGCGGCGAATGATGCCGGTTTCCATCTGGCCGTGACCACGGTGAAGGGGAAGGTGAAGCCGGGGGATAATCCGTTCTTACTGAAACGACTCTATATCTTAAGAACGGATTCGCTGGAGACGATGTCGCGGCTGATCAGCAATCAGCCGCAGGGATAAACATCAGGCAACCTGAACCGGAATCGCCTTTGCGGTGCGCTTCATTTCATTGTCGCCTTCGAAGTAGGCCACTTTAGGCTGCCAGCGGCGGGCTTCTTCGTCAGACATCATCACGAAGCTGGCGATGATCACAATGTCGCCCACGTCCGCACAGTGCGCCGCAGCGCCGTTAACGGAGATGATCTTAGAACCGCGCTCGGCGGCAATCGCGTAAGTAGAGAAGCGTTTACCGTTGTTCACGTTCCAGATATCAATCGCTTCGTTTTCAAGGATACCCGCCGCGTCGAGGAAATCCTGGTCAATGGCGCAGGAGCCTTCATAGTGCAGGTCGGCCTGCGTGACTTTCACACGGTGAAGCTTACCTTGCAGCATTTTGCGAATCATTACGTTTACCTTTAATTATCAAGGGTGAAGAACTACGCCAGCTCAACCACTTTATTGTCAATCAGGCGTGCCTGGCCGAGCCATGCCGCCACCAGGATGACTGCGCGCTTGCTGTTCTGGGTTAATTCCAGCAGCGTATCAGCATCACGAATTTGTACGTCGTCAGCACGAAGGCCCTTATCGTTAAGCGCCTGCTCGGCAAGGGCAATAATCTCTTCTGCTGTTAACTCTTTTGCCAGCACTTGCTCTGCCATGGTGTTCATCACCTTGCTCAGGCCCGGCGCGATTTTACGCTGTTCGGCGGTCAGGTAACCATTCCGCGAGCTGAGTGCCAGCCCGTCTTTGGCACGCACAATCGGTACGCCGACGATCTCGATATCATATCCCATGTCGGCGACCATCTTGCGGATCAGCGCCAGCTGCTGGAAATCTTTCTCACCGAAGCAGGCAACGTCCGGCTGCACCAGGTTAAATAGCTTGCTGACGATGGTGGAGACTCCGCGGAAGTGGCCCGGACGGCTGGCGCCTTCGAGCATGGTGGAAATGCCCGGGACGTCAACGTAGGTCGCCTCTTCGGTACCCTGCGGATAAACGTCCGCCGGTGCAGGTGAGAAGACGATATCCGCGTGGCGTTTTTTGAGCTTCTCGCAATCTTCCTGCAGGGTGCGCGGATAGCGTGCCAGATCGTCGGCGCGGTCAAACTGCATGGGGTTCACGAAGATACTGACCACCACGATATCTGCTCGCGCACGGGCTTCGTCGACGAGCTTCATGTGGCCATCATGCAGATTGCCCATGGTCGGGACCAGTGCGATACGTTTACCTTCCTGACGCGCGCGGCGGATATGCTGGCGAAGCAGCGGCAGGGTTTCAATGATTAGCACAACGAGACTCCTTAATGGAAACTGTGTTCTTCACCCGGGTAAACACCGGATTCAACGTCGGCAATATACTGCCTGACCGCAGCGCGCATGTCGCCCGCTTCAGTGAGGAAATTTTTGGCAAATTTCGGGATATGCCCGCCAGTAATACCAAAGGCGTCGTGCATCACCAGAATCTGACCGTCGGTCACGTTGCCTGCACCAATACCAATCACCGGAATGGAGAGTGCGTCGGTGATGCGTTTCGCCAGCTCAACCGGCACGCACTCCAGCACCAGCAGCTGGGCGCCTGCGGCTTCCAGCGCCAGGGCATCCTCAAACAGCGTCTGCGCCGCGTCGCCGCGGCCCTGCACCTTATACCCGCCGAAGATATTCACGGACTGCGGGGTCAGGCCCAAATGACCACACACCGGCACGGCGCGTTCGGTGAGCATTTTCACCGTCTCCACCAGCCAGGCGCCGCCTTCAATTTTGACCATGTTAGCGCCAGCGCGCATCACTGCCGCCGCGTTTTCAAATGCCTGCTCTGGCGTGGCATAGGCCATAAATGGCAGGTCGGAAAGCAGAAGGCAGCCTGGCGCACCGCGGCGTACCGCACGGGTGTGATATGCAATATCTTCGACCGTGACCGGCAGGGTGGAATCATGTCCTTGTACCGTCATCCCTAACGAATCTCCGACCAGCATGACGTTGATCCCCTCTTCGGCAAACAGTTTGGCGAAGCTGTAGTCATACGCGGTGATGGTGGCGAAGCGTTTTTTTTCCTGTTTGCATTTCTGCAGTAAGGAGATGGTGGTTGGTTTCATACTGTTTCCTGATAGCCCAAAAGCGAATCTTTGCGCATTCTAACAGTAACATTCGAGGGAACAATGATTTTAGGCAACCGATTAACCACAATTATTTTGTGGTCAACCGGTGAGGGAAGAGGATCACCAGCGAGCGGGTCTTTCCGCGTTCAGGTTGTCCAGAACGGCCTTGAGCGGGATGTCTTCCGGGAAGGTGAGATCGGGCGCCACTTCAAAGAGCGGCCAGAGCATAAAGCCACGATTTTTCATGTCGTAATGCGGTACGGTGAGGCGTTCAGTGTTAATCACCTCATGGCCGAACAGCATAATATCGAGATCAAGCGTGCGCGGCCCCCAGCGTTCGGCTTTGCGTACGCGCCCCTGCTGCAGTTCGATGCGCTGAGTGTTGTCCAGCAGCGTTTCGGCATCGAGGGATGTTTCCAGCACCACGGCGGCGTTCAGATAATCAGGTTGATCCTGCGGGCCTAGCGGCGGCGTGCGGTAAAAGGAGGAGACCGCCACGATACGGCTTTGCGGGATCTCACCCAGCGCCTGTACGGCAGCATTCACCTGCTCCAGCGGAGAGGCTAAATTGCTGCCGATGGCGATATACGCAAGGGTCATGCTGTCCCTTCACGACGCGGTGCGCGTTTGCGCGGACGACGATGACGGCGACGCGGGGCAGGTTCTTCATCCAGCCCGGTCAGCATATCTTTCTGCTCCGGCGGGGCGGAAACCTGGAATTCGGCCCACCACTGCGCCAGGCGCTGCAGCTCCTGATTGCGTTCAGTTTCCGCACGCAGCGACAGCAGGTCGAAGGCGGCGCGGAACTTTGGATGCTCCATCAGCTTCCAGGCACGTTTGCCCTGACGGCGGGACATGCGCAGCTGAAGCTGCCAGATGTCGCGCACCAACGTAGTAATACGTTTTGGGATAGCCAGCGTGCGGCACCCTTCGTCCAATACATCGTTCGCGGCCAGCGCGAAGGCATCGTAATAGGCGAGGCCGCTCTCCTGGGTGATTCTTTGAGCCGTTTCCAGCAGCGGGTACCAGAACATTGCCGCAAACAGGAATGCCGGGTTCACGCGCATATCGTTATGGATGCGGGTGTCAGTATTTTTCAGCACCTGCGCAATCATCCGCTCCATTGGGCTGTCACCGTTTTCGGTGAAGTAACGGGTAATGGTCGGGAACAGAGGCTGGAACAGGTTGTATTCGCGCAGCAGATTGTAGGTTTCGAACCCGTAGCCGGCCTGCAGCAGCTTCAGCGCCTCTTCAAACAGGCGGGCAGGCGGCACGTCGTTAATCAGCGTCGCCAGACGCGGGATCGGCTCTGCGGTTTCCGGGCTGATGCGCATGTTCAGCTTGGCGGCAAAACGCACGGCGCGCAGCATGCGCACCGGATCTTCACGATAGCGCGTTTCCGGCGTGCCGATCAGGCGGATCAGACCCTCTTTCAGGTCCTGCATGCCGCCGACGTAATCACGCACGGTGAAATCCGCCACGCTGTAATAAAGGCTGTTGATGGTGAAGTCGCGACGCTGGGCATCTTCTTCGATAGAGCCGAAGATATTGTCGCGCAGCAGCATACCGTTCTGGCCGCGCTGTGACGTGGTGCGGTCGGATGCACCCGCTTCGTGGTGGCCGCGGAAGGTCGCCACTTCGATGATTTCCGGCCCAAACATCACGTGAGCCAGACGGAAACGGCGGCCAACGAGACGGCAGTTGCGGAATAATTTACGCACCTGCTCGGGCGTGGCGCTGGTCGTCACGTCGAAATCTTTCGGTTTTTTGCCCAGCAGTAAATCACGCACCCCACCGCCAACGAGATAGGCCTCGTAGCCCGCTTTATTCAGACGATAGAGTACCTTGAGGGCATTTTCACTGATATCTTTGCGGGAAATATTGTGCTGCTCACGCGGAATAACCGACATGTGTGGCTGTGCAATAGCGTCGTTCGCCATGCTCTCTTCGCGGCTTAGCACTTTACGGCAAAAATTAGCGACTCGGGTAAAAATGGTACACCTCGTAGTGTGTTTTGTTATGAAAAAAGCGGCTAATCATAGCTCAGCGCAACGCATTTGAGAATGCTGGATTTTCGGCACCGCCGCGAGCGTCCAGTTGGCAATGGCTATTTTCAGCAATTCGTCAATGCGCAGATCCTGCCATTCGTTGGTTACATTCTGGTTGAGAAATCGCAGCGCGTCGATCAAAACAGGACGCGGATCGCCGTCTGGCAGGGCCGGGGCGTGGTTCTGCTTGGAGAGCTTAACGCCCTGCGCATTGACCGCCAGCGGCAGATGAATGTAATCCGGTGCCGTCCAGCCAAACTGATGATAAAGCGAGATTTGCCGTACGGTCGGTTCGACCAGGTCCGCCCCGCGCACAATTTCCGTCACGCCCTGGAAACGATCGTCGACGACCACCGCCAGGTTATACGCAAACAGACCATCACGACGGTGAATAATAAAATCTTCACATGCCAGACGTTCATCCGCCCTAATCTCACCGGAGAGCCGATCGTGGAAGCGAGTGACGGGCGCGCGCTGTAGCAAGCGTACGGCGGCATTTTTCGGGGGAAGATTCAGCGTGCGGCAGCGGCCGTCATACACACCTCCCACGCTCTGGATACGCGCGCGGGTGCAGGTGCAGTTATAGGAGAGCCCCTGAGCGCTGAGCCAGGCCAGACGTTCCCGATAAGCCTCATGACGTTGTGACTGCCACAGAACGTCGCCGTCCCAGTGAAGACCGTAATGTTCCAGCTGACGCAGAATGGTGTCTGCAGCACCGGGAACTTCACGCGGAGGGTCAATATCTTCGATGCGGACGAGCCATTTACCCTGACTGGCGCGAGCCTGCAGGTAGCTGCCAAGCGCGGCAATTAATGAGCCGAAGTGTAATTCACCGGAAGGAGATGGCGCAAAGCGCCCGATATAGTGTGATTCAGACATATCAATAGTAACAAGGCGGGAGAGACTCCCGCCTTTGGAGTGTATAAACAGCGCTGGCGTTAGCCGGCCATCTGTTTTTCGCGGATTTCGGCCAGCGTTTTACAGTCGATGCACAGATCGGCGGTTGGACGCGCTTCCAGGCGACGAATACCGATTTCAACACCGCAGGATTCGCAGTAGCCAAAATCTTCGTCTTCGACTTTTTTCAGCGTTTTCTCGATCTTTTTGATCAGCTTGCGTTCGCGGTCACGGTTACGCAGTTCGAGGCTGAACTCTTCTTCCTGAGCGGCACGGTCTACCGGATCCGGGAAGTTAGCAGCTTCATCCTGCATATGCGAAACGGTGCGATCCACTTCATCCCTGAGTTGATTACGCCATGCTTCAAGAATACGCTTGAAGTGCGACAGCTGGGCTTCGTTCATATACTCTTCGCCCGGCTTCTCTTGATACGGCTCCACCCCAGCGATGGCGAGAATACTCAGGGACGATGTTTTACGGTTTTGCCCTTCTTGCATGTTGCTTCTCCTTAACACGCACTATCGATCCCCGTGTTGGGGGAAAATCAGGTCGCTATAAATAGCAGATGCTTTTCCGTATGGCAATTATCTAAACGTAACACTTGACAAGCCTGTGAGGAAAAGCGTATTTGCGCACGCGGCCAGAACACTTATTCATCAATCGTCTAATCCCTTATAAGACAATGGGAAGAGACGATCTCAGAGTCATATTATCGGCAGAAAGTTCCGCTTTATAAGCTAAAACCTCTACCCCCAGCTTTTGTGCCTCATTCAACAGTTGTGCGTATTTAGGATCGATATGGCGGGCAGGGGAAAACCGTTCAATCGCTGTATGCAACACCGCAAACAGCAATACGGCGCGTTTGCCCGCCGCCGCAACACTCATTAGCTCTCGCAGATGCTTCTGCCCGCGTAGCGTTACCGCATCCGGAAAGAAGCCGTTTTCCTGTTCCGCTAACGTCACTGATTTTACTTCAATATAGCACTCCGGCCTGTCTTCCGCCTGTAACATGAAGTCAATTCTGCTGCCTTCATCGCCGTATTTCACTTCTGTTTTATGCGTACCGTAACCCACCAGTTCGGGAATGGCGCCATTGGTCAGCGCTTCCTTAACCAGCTGATTTGCACGCAGAGTATTAACACAAATAAACGCCCCGTTTTGCGTTTCGGTTATTTCCCAGGTATGGGGATATTTGCGTTTAGTATTTTCTGAAGTGGAATACCAGACCGTGTCACCCGGCGCGGCGCAACCGGTCATGGCGCCGGTGTTGGGGCAGTGCAGGGTGAGCTCTTCGCCTTCCGGCGTCACCACGTCGGCGAGGAAGCGTTTGTAGCGTTGGACAAGCGTCGCGGACTGTAGTGCAGGACTAAACTTCATCGGAATTCCTTGTGGTGTCGCCCAACGTCCAGCGCTGTAGCGGCCTGTAGCGGGTGCGTCCCCGTGCAAAGACGGATTCATAAAGCGCGAATTCATTAACCGGAAAAGCCCAGTGAAAACCCGGCGGCGGAATAGCAACGGCCTGACCGGCATCGCGCAGCAGCGTGACGTGCGGATGAAACGGCTGCGGGCTCTGGTAACAGCCGCTGCGCGCTGCCTGCGCGCGCAACATATTGGCGAGCTGTAACAACCCGCGCGGCGGCTGGCGCGTACCCAGCCAGACCACGCGCGAACGCAGCCACTGACCCGCATCGTCAAGGTGCAGCGTAAACGCCGGCTGGACAATACGCCCGGCCATGGCGGCTAATGCCCGCTGCTTTTCGGCGCTCACGTCACCCAAAAAGGCCAGCGTCAGGTGCAGGTTTGCCGCCGCAACGGGCCGGCCCGCTTCCGGCGGAAAATGTTCCGCGCGCCAGCGAACGATTTGCCGCTGTAGGGTGGTGGGCAATTCAATGGCAAAAAACAGCCGTTTCGACTCAGACATAGGGGGGACTCGGTAATGATATGCGCCGATGCTACAATGTACGCCGACTAATGTTAACCCTCTGGAGCTGTTAGTGTCCTCATTGCCGGTCGCCGTCGTTCTTCCTGAGCTTCTCGCTGCCTTACAACATGCCCCGCAGGTTTTGCTTAACGCGCCTACGGGGGCGGGTAAATCTACCTGGCTGCCATTGCAGATCCTTAAAGAGGGGAATATTGCCGGGAAAATTATCCTGCTGGAGCCGCGCAGGCTGGCCGCGCGCAACGTGGCGCAGCGCCTGGCGGAACTGCTGAATGAAAAACCGGGTGAAACGGTAGGCTACCGGATGCGCGCCGAAACCTGCGTCGG
This sequence comes from Enterobacter cloacae complex sp. P6RS, assembly GCF_014982245.1. NCBI lineage: Bacteria > Pseudomonadati > Pseudomonadota > Gammaproteobacteria > Enterobacterales > Enterobacteriaceae > Enterobacter > Enterobacter cloacae complex sp. P6RS. The sequence goes on along the minus strand of NZ_JADCLB010000012.1, from coordinate 66,960 downwards.
CCCGTCCACGCGGCTTGAGGTGGTCACCGAGGGCATTCTTACCCGCATGCTGCAAAACGACCCGGAGTTGAACGGCGTCGGGCTGGTGATCCTGGATGAATTCCACGAGCGCAGCCTGCAGGCCGATCTGGCCCTCGCGCTGTTGCTCGACGTTCAGCAGGGGCTGCGCGACGATCTGCGGCTGCTGATTATGTCGGCAACGCTGGATAACGAGCGGCTACGACAGGCATTACCCGATGCGCCGGTCATCAGCTCAGAAGGAAGGGCATTTCCTGTTGAGCGTCGCTATCAGCTGCTTCCTGCCCATCAGCGCTTTGACGAAGCGGTAGCTATTGCCACTGCTGACCTGCTTCGCCAGGCGCCCGGCTCGCTGCTGCTGTTTTTGCCCGGCGTGGGGGAGATTCAGCGCGTGCAGGAGCGGCTGGCCTCCAGGGTGGGCAGTGACGTACTGCTTTGCCCGCTCTATGGCGCCCTGTCGTTGACCGAGCAGCGTAAAGCTATCCTTCCCGCCCCGGCGGGGCAGCGTAAAGTCGTCCTGGCAACCAACATTGCCGAAACCAGTTTGACCATCGAAGGCATTCGCCTGGTGGTGGATAGCGCGCAGGAGAGGGTGGCTAGCTTTGATCCGCGCACCGGGCTGACTAAACTGCTGACACAACGCATCAGCCAGGCGTCAATGGTGCAACGCGCGGGCCGTGCGGGGCGTCTTGAGCCGGGTATTTGCCTGCATTTGACCAGCGCGGAGCAGGCTGAACGCGCGGCACAGCAAAGCACGCCGGAGATTTTACAAAGCGATCTCTCCGGGCTGGTGATGGATCTCCTGCTGTGGGGCTGCCCGGATCCTGAACAGCTCACCTGGCTTAATCCACCGCCTGTCGTGAATCTCGCCGCCGCGCGCAGCCTGCTCACCCAGCTTGGCGCGCTGGAAGGTGAACGTCTGACGGCGCGCGGCCAGAAAATGGCTGCGCTGGGCAACGATCCGCGTCTGGCGGCGATGCTGGTGGCCGCGCAGGGCGAAGATGAAATTGCCACAGCGGCGAAACTGGCGGCTATTCTTGAGGAGCCGCCGCGCGGAGGCAGCAGCGATCTGGGGCAGGCGTTTTCGCGCAATCAGGGAAACTGGCAGCAGCGGGCGCAGCAGCTGTGCAAACGCCTGAACTGCCGGGGCGGTTCACCTGACGGCGATAAGATTGCCTCCCTTCTGGCGCTGGCCTTCCCGGACAGGATTGCGCGCCGCCGCGGGCTGGATGGACGCTACCAGCTGGCAAACGGCATGGGGGCGATGCTGGACAGCGATGATGCCCTGACGCGACATGAATGGCTGATCGCGCCGCTCCTGCTTCAGGGCAGCCAGTCTCCTGATGCCCGTATTTTACAGGCGATTGCCGTGGACATAGATGCCCTGACGCGTACCTGCCCGCAGCTGCTCCAGCAATCGGACATCGTGGAATGGGATGACGCTCAGGGGACGCTAAAGGCGTTTCGGCGTAGTCAGATTGGCAAACTGATCCTCGGGACGAAACCGCTGGCGAAGCCGTCGGAAGAAGAGTTACACCAGGCAATGCTGAACGGCATTCGGGAAAAGGGCCTTAACGTTCTGAACTGGACGCCGGAAGCTGAACAGTATCGCATTCGTTTGCACTGCGCCGCGAAGTGGCTTCCGGAATACGGCTGGCCCGCGGTGGATGATGAGACGCTGCTCGCGACGCTTGAGCAGTGGCTGCTGCCGCAAATGAGCGGCGTGCACTCTCTGCGCGCCCTTAAGGCGCTTGATGTTAAGACTGCGTTACAGAATTTACTGGACTGGTCATTACGTCAACGTCTGGATAGTGAGCTTCCTGGGCATTACACTGTGCCCACCGGGAGCCGGATTGCCATTCGTTATCATGAGGATAATCCTCCGGCGCTGGCGGTTCGGATGCAGGAGATGTTTGGTGAGGCAACCACACCGTCTATTGCGGAAGGGCGGGTGCCGTTGGTGCTTGAGCTGCTCTCGCCTGCGCATCGTCCGTTGCAGATCACCCGCGATCTGGGAGCGTTCTGGGCCGGGAGCTACCGTGAAGTGCAGAAAGAGATGAAAGGGCGCTACCCCAAACACGTCTGGCCGGACGATCCGGCGAATACGGCGCCGACGCGGCGGACGAAGAAGTATTCCTGACAGGAAAGTCTTGCTGTTTATTTTGAGAGATTTCTTCTTCCACAGACCTGTGAAAGAAAGGAAAATCTGGCCTTTGCGCCTGAAAGTTGCGGAGAAAAAGCATGGCGGGGAATGACCGCGAGCCAATAGGACGTAAGGGAAAACCCGCGCGTCCGGCGAAAGAAAAAGTAAGCCGTCGTCGCCTCAGAGATGAGGACTATGACGATGACTATGAAGACGATTATGAGGATGAAGAACCGATGCCGCGTAAAGGGAAAGGCAAAGGGCGTAAGCCTCGTGGGAAGCGCGGCTGGTTCTGGCTGCTGCTGAAGCTGTTCATTGTTTTTGTTGTGCTGATCGCGATTTACGGCGTGTATCTGGATCAGAAGATCCGCAGCCGTATCGACGGGAAAGTCTGGCAATTGCCTGCGGCAGTGTATGGTCGCATGGTGAACCTTGAGCCGGACATGTCCATCAGCAAGAACGAGATGGTGAAACTGCTGCAAGCTACGCAGTATCGTCAGGTCACGAAAATGACCCGCCCGGGCGAATTTACCGTCCAGGCGAAAAGCATTGAGATGATCCGCCGCCCGTTCGACTTCCCGGACAGCAAAGAGGGGCAGGTGCGCGCGCGTCTGACTTTTGACGGCGATCGGCTGGAAACCATTGAGAACATGGACAATAACCGCCAGTTCGGTTTCTTCCGTCTTGATCCGCGTCTGATCACCATGCTCTCGTCCGCCAATGGCGAACAGCGCCTGTTCGTGGCGCGTAACGGCTTCCCGGATCTGCTGGTGGATACCCTGCTGGCAACCGAAGACCGCCATTTCTACGAGCACGACGGTATCAGTCTCTACTCCATCGGCCGTGCGGTGCTGGCGAACCTGACTGCGGGTCGTACCGTGCAGGGGGCGAGTACGCTTACCCAGCAGCTGGTGAAGAACCTGTTCCTCTCCAGCGAGCGTTCTTACTGGCGTAAAGCCAACGAAGCGTACATGGCCGTGCTGATGGATGCGCGCTACAGCAAGGATCGTATCCTTGAGCTGTACATGAACGAGGTGTACCTCGGCCAGAGCGGCGATAACGAGATCCGCGGCTTCCCGCTGGCGAGCCTGTACTACTTTGGCCGTCCGGTGGAAGAGCTCAGCCTTGACCAGCAGGCGCTGCTGGTGGGCATGGTGAAAGGGGCGTCCATTTATAACCCGTGGCGCAACCCGAAACTGGCGCTGGAGCGTCGTAACCTGGTACTGCGTCTGCTGCAACAGCAGCAGGTGATTGACCAGGAATTATACGACATGCTTAGCGCACGTCCGCTGGGCGTGCAGCCGCGCGGTGGGGTGATCTCTCCGCAGCCTGCTTTCATGCAGATGGTGCGCCAGGAGCTGCAAAGCAAGCTCGGTGATAAGGTCAAAGATCTCTCCGGCGTGAAGATCTTCACAACCTTTGATTCGGTAGCCCAGGACGCGGCAGAAAAAGCGGCGGTTGAAGGGATCCCGGTGCTGAAGAAGCAGCGCAAGCTCTCCGATCTGGAAACCGCGATGGTGGTGGTTGACCGTAACACCGGCGAAGTGCGCGCGATGGTGGGCGGCGCAGAGCCGCAGTATGCGGGCTACAACCGTGCCATGCAGGCGCGTCGTTCGATTGGCTCTCTGGCTAAACCGGCGACCTATCTCACCGCGCTGAGCCAGCCGAATTTGTATCGCCTGAACACCTGGATCGCCGATGCGCCAATCTCCCTGCGTCAGCCTAACGGCCAGGTCTGGTCACCGCAGAACGATGATAAACAGTTCAGCGGACAGGTGATGCTGGTGGATGCGTTAACCCGCTCCATGAACGTACCTACGGTTAACCTCGGTATGGCGCTGGGCCTGCCGGCCATTGTCGACACCTGGCAGAAGCTGGGCGTACCGAAAGATCAGCTGCACCCTGTTCCGGCGATGATTCTGGGGGCGCTTAACCTGACGCCGATCGAAGTGGCGCAGGCGTTCCAGACCATTGCCAGCGGAGGTAACCGCGCACCGCTCTCTGCCCTGCGTTCGGTGATTGCCGAAGATGGCTCCGTGCTGTATCAGAGCTTCCCGCAGGCTGAACGTGCCGTTCCTGCGCAGGCAGCCTACATGACGCTGTGGACGATGCAGCAGGTTGTGCAGCGCGGTACCGGTCGTCAGTTGGGGGCGAAGTATCCTGGTCTGCATCTGGCGGGTAAAACCGGGACCACCAACAACAACGTCGATACCTGGTTTGCCGGTATTGATGGCCGTGAAGTGGTGATCACCTGGGTAGGCCGTGACAACAACCAGCCGACCAAACTTTACGGGGCGAGCGGGGCGATGTCGATTTACCAGCGCTACCTGGCGAACCAGTCACCTGTGCCGCTGAACCTGGTCGCGCCGGAAGATATCGTCGATATGGGCGTGGATGGTTCCGGGAACTTTATCTGCGGCGGCGGGATGCGTACCCTGCCGGTCTGGACGACCAACCCGGACTCACTGTGCCAGCAGAGCCAGCCAGAACAGCCAACGGGCAACCCGTTCGATCAATCTTCTCAGCCGCAGCAGCCGCAACAACAACCGGCCCAGCAGCAGAACGAGAAGAAAGACAGTGATGGCGTGGCCGGCTGGATCAAGGATATGTTTGGTGGGAATTAATTAATTCCCTGAATAAAAAGCCGCTTTAATATAAAGCGGCTTTTTTGTTTTTTACATTCTGCAATTTTTAAAAAAATTAAATATCTAATTTAGAATTTTTAAGTTCTCATTTTTTTCATCTAAAACATGCATTTGAAATCTTCTACATGTTGCGTAACTTTATCCTCTCTGGACACAATGAAGAATAATCTGATGTAATCGCCATAAGAAATTCACTGGCTCAAAGGATATTCCTAAATAGTCAGTCATGCGTAACATGCTGGATAACATTTCGACTCAAAATATTTGTAGTGCGAATGGATGCCACAATTGTCAAATATAAGGATATTTTTCATGAACAAAAAAGTTGTCTCTGCATTTTTAGCCGGAAGCGTTATGGCCGCGCTGTCTCTGCCTGTATTTGCGTCAAACGATTCCGGTACGGTGAACTTCGCCGGAAAAATTGTTGCCGATACCTGTGAAATTAACGTTGATGGCACAGGAACTAACGCTTCCACCGTCACTTTCGCAGATACCTATCCTTCGGATTTTGGCGCTGACGGTACGGTTGGCACCTCAAAAGCCTTTAAGATTGAAGTGAAAAAATGTGACCCGCTGGTCGCTAAACTGAACCTCAAGTTTAGCGGCACGACAACAGACGCCGCTAACAAGCGTTTGAAGAACGATCTGACTGGCGCAGGCAATGCGACCAACGTTGGCATCATCGTCAGCAATGAGAACGGCGCTAAAGGCGATGTTGTTTTCGACGGTTCAGTACCGGATGCGGGTACCGATGTGAACAACGACGCAACCGGGGCAACGGCTTCTGTCTTTAACTACACCGCGAAAGTGATTCAGGTGGGGGATACCGCGCCAACCGCGGGCCATTACTCCTCCTCTGCGACATTCGAGGTTGTCTATCGCTAAGCAATGACGGGCAGCCTGAACGGCTGCCTTTTTGGAACATTGTATGAAGACTTTATTTAAATTGTTATGTGGTTGTTTAATTATTTCCTGCTGTTCAGTACAGGCAAGTGTTGTTCTCGGTGGTACGCGAATTATTTATCCATCGAATAAATCAGAAGTTCAGATAGCACTTAAAAATAAAGATCCGCATACACGTTATCTGGTGCAAAGCTGGGTCACTTACCCCAATGATGCGAAAGCGCCGTTTATTATTACTCCCCCTGTTTACAAATTGCAGGAAAATCGTCAAACCCTTTTGCACGTTATTTTTACCGGCGATAAAAAAAGCCTGCCCGTAGACCGGGAATCTCTGTTTCTGGCAAACGTTAAATCCGTATCGGCACTCTCGCCGGAGCTGAAAGAGAAAAACACGCTGCAATTTGCAATGAAAACGCGGCTGAAGCTTTTCTGGCGTCCGGCTCAGCTGAAGGAAAGCGATGCCCTGGAAGCCTACGCAAAAATCACATTCAAGCGTCAGGGCGACACGCTAATTGCAAACAACCCGACCCCGTTTTACGTCTCGTTTGGCGAGCTGGCCGTTGGTGGGAAAAGTGTTCCGGTGAAAGAGACCAAAACCACGCCAGGCGCCATTTCAATGATGGTGGCTCCGTTCAGCGAGCAGCGTTTCGCGTTACCGAATTCAGCAAAGGGCGCGGTGACCTGGACAGCAATCAATGATTTCGGTGGGCAAACCCCGCAGCGCAAGCAGGCTCTTTAAATCATCATGTTGGTATTTTATGTCGTCATCTCTGCTTCACAAACAGGTACTGTACGGGATCGCGCTGACGCTGCTCGCCGCGATCCAGCCTGCAAGTGCTGATGACGAATTTAACCTGCGGATCCTTGAGCTGGATACGCCCCTCGAAAATACCTCTACATTAAAAAACTTCATTAACGATAACGGGCTACTTGCCGGAAGCTACCTTACGACTGTTATGTGGGATCGGGACGTTGTGGATAAACGTCCCATCGCTTTCGTGCTGTCTGACGATAAACAGCGCCTGCTGCCGGAGCTGACGAAAGCGGATCTGCGCGATTACGGCGTGAAAGTCGACACGATCCCGGACTTAAAAGATCTGGATGACGGCGCTTATGTCCGCGATATCTCCCATTTCATTGAAAATGCCCGTTACGAATACAATCAGGATGACCAGACCCTGAAACTGGTCATCCCGCAGGCGTATCGCGACCATGCTGCCGCTGGCGCGATACATCCAAAATTCTGGGATGACGGCGCGCCTGCCGCCTGGACAAGCTATCAACTCAGCGGTTCTCAGCAGCACTACAGTTCGGGCAAAACCTCTTCGACCTGGCTTGGCCTGGAGTCGGGGATTAACCTTGGGGCGTGGCGGCTGCGGAATAACAGCACCTGGAGCGACGCTTCTGGCTGGGAGGCCATTGCCAGCACGTTACAACGCGACATCAAAACGCTGAAAAGCCAGCTTGAGATTGGTCAGACATATACCAATGGTGAACTTTTTGACAGCGTTCAGATGACCGGCGTGAAGCTGGAAACGGATACTTCTATGCTGCCTGTTAGTCAGCAGGGCTTTGCGCCCGTCGTGCGCGGTATTGCCAATAGCGATGCGAAAGTCACTATCAAGCAAAACGGCTACACCATCTATCAGGCAAACGTCTCGCCGGGGCCGTTCGAGATCCGCGATTTAAGCCAGGTAACATCCGGAGCCGATCTGGAAGTGACCGTCGAAGAGGCGGACGGCAGCGAGCATAGCTTCATCCAGGCCAGCGCGTCGGTGCCGGTGTTACAGCGGGAAGGCGGCTTTAAGTATTCGCTGGCCGCAGGGCGCTATCGCGGTAATGAAGGTGAAGACGAACCCACCTTTGCGCAAGGCACAGCCATCTATGGTCTGCCTTACGGCGTCACGGCGTATACCGGCGCGCTGGGGGCATCACTGTATCACGCGCTGCTGCTGGGGCTCGGTGCCGATCTGGGGCATTTCGGCTCCGCCTCTGTCGACCTCACGGCCGCGCGTACCGCGTTTGATGACGGGCGTGACGATGCCAGCGGTTTATCCTGGCGGGCGCAGTATTCAAAAGATATTCCCGATACGGATACCACCATCACGCTTGCCAGCTATCGCTACTCCACATCGGGGTTCTATACCTTTCAGGAAGCTATCGATCAGCGTGACAGCGAAATCGATGACGGCATTTATACCTACCGCAGAACTAATAACCGCCGTAGCCGCATGCAGCTCAACCTTTCCCAGCGGGTTTCTGACTGGGGCTCGGCCTATCTTAACGGCTATCAGCAGGACTACTGGGATATGGACGGCCATGAGCGCAGCGTCAGCGCGGGGTTCAGCTCCAGCTGGCGCGACATCACCTGGTCGATAAGCTACAACCTGACCCGCACGCCAGATGCCGTTACCGACCGGCAAATGGCGTTGACGGTCAACATTCCGTTATCAAAGTGGCTGCCGAATTCCTGGGCAACCTACAGTGCTAATACCTCCAGTGGCGGATTTGTCTCGCATCAGGTTGGGCTTGGCGGTACCGCGCTGGAGGACAATAAGCTGAGCTACAACCTTCAGCAGAGCTATGCCAATCAGAATACGGGCTACGGCGGCAGCCTCTCCGGTCGTTACCGGGGGGCTTCCGGCGAGGTCGGCATGGGGTACAGCTACGGTGGCGATAACCGGCAATGGAACTACAGCGCTCAGGGATCGATTGTGGCCCACGAGCATGGCGTGACGCTGGGGCAACCCGTACGCGACGCCTTCGCCATTGTGCACATTAAAGATGGTGATAACGTCAAAGTACAAAACGGGCGCGGCATCACGACGGACCGTTTTGGTAACGCGATTGTTCCTTCTCTGACGGCCTACCGGCACAACATCATCACCGTGAATACGCAGGATCGGGAAGATATTGATATCGACGCGGCAACGCTGGATCTCGTGCCGACGAAAGGGGCGGCAGTGCCGGCCACGTTCGACGCGCGCGTGGGACGACGCGCGCTGGTGACCTTGCTCTACGCGGGTAAGCCCGTGCCGTTTGGCGCCCTGGTGGCGCTGGACAACACCACGGCCATCGTGGGCGATGATGGGGAGGTTTACCTGACCGGGCTGTCCGGCAAAACAACGTTTAGCGTGCAGTGGGGAGAAGAGCGCGATCGGCAGTGTCACGGGACGCTGGATCTTCCCTCGCACAGCGCGGCAGGGATCGTGAAAGCCACGGTCAACTGCCTTAACTGAGGTATCTCATGAACCTACGTCGTATCGTTAACACATTCCTGCCACCGGTAATGCTTGTGCTGGCAGGGGCATTTTGCCATTCAGCCCGGGCAGATTGTACCTTCAACGGCAGCGCTGACGCGGATGCCGTGGTGACGTTTCAGCTTCCCCCGGTCATTATTGTCGCCCCCGACACGCCCGTCGGCACCGTGCTTTATGACGCCAGCGTCGAGAGTAAAGCGGTGACGGTGGATTGTAGCGGTGACGCGCAAATTCGACGCGGGTATTTGTACCTCACGGATGCGGATGCGCGTGAAGATGTGATGAGCGGGGTCTATCAGACCAACGTGCCGGGTATTGGCATCCGCGCGGCGTCGTCGACCGAACGGCTTCCCGGTTACACTGGACAAGATCTTGTCCGGCCCATGCACTTTGTGGGATCGATCCATGGCTATTCGACAAGTACATCTGTATTCCGCGCCGCTGCCCAGCTGGTCGTCACGGGCGCTATCCAGGAGGGTGATCTTGATACCTCACGGTTAACCTCGATGGATATCCTGGGCAACGCGCCGATCGGTGAAATGCGCTTCTCTCCCACCAGCGTTCACATCACCACCAATACCTGTAACCTTGTCGATCGCAATATCTATGTGCCGCTGAAAACGGTCAATACCCAGGACTTTAGCGGCCAATACTCTGACATCCTAACGGACGGCAGCTTTAAGATTGAGATCACCGACTGCGCGGCAGGCACAAAGGTGGATTATCAATTTACCAGCGCGGGATCAACGGGCGTCACGAACGGCAATATTTTGGGGATCGCCTCCGGAGATTCCGCCGCTGAAGGCGTCGGCATTCAGATCCTTGACCAGAATGATACGGTGCTGCAGTTCGATCGGAACTACACGGCGATAACCGGCACGCAGGACAACGTCCCCGTCGAGATCCCACTCAAGGCTCGCTACGTCAGGACGGGGGAGATAAAAGCCGGCAAAGTCGATTCTGTCGCGACGTTCGAGCTCTTTTACCGTTGATTCATCCTGCCCGCTCTGGCGGGCTAAGGATCATTTCACTAACTTCGTTAACCCTCTCTTTTCATCTGGTTAATTCTTAAACCCTTAAATCTTGTAGGGCCGCTTACTGCTTGCTATGCAACCAGCGTTTCGCATATTATTCTGCGGTCATAATAATAATTCTCGTTTACGTTATCATTCACTTTTCCATCAGAGATAAACATGGCGCTTTCCAATACTGCTCAGCCAATTAACACGTCGCTGCGTAAAGTCGCGGTTGTCGTAGCCACAGCGGTTGCCGGCATGTCTGCATTTGCTCACGCTGCCGAAACCCCGAAAAAAGAAGATACTATTACCGTTACCGCTGCACCTGCTGCACAGGAAAGTGCCTGGGGACCTGCTGCGACTATCGCCGCCCGCCAATCTGCGACCGGTACCAAAACAGACACCCCAATTCAAAAGGTTCCACAGTCTATTTCTGTGGTGACGGCCGAAGAGATGGCGCTGCACCAGCCGCGTTCGGTTAAAGAAGCCCTGAGCTACACGCCGGGCGTTGCGGTGGGCACGCGTGGTGCGTCCAACACCTATGATTATCTGGTTATTCGCGGTTTCGCGGCCGATGGCCAGAGCCAGAACAACTACCTCGACGGCATGAAGATGCAGGGCAACTTCTATAACGACGCGGTGATAGACCCGTACATGCTGGAGCGCGCCGAAATCATGCGCGGTCCGGTTTCCGTTCTGTACGGTAAAAGCAGCCCGGGCGGCCTGCTGAACATGGTAAGTAAGCGCCCAACAACCGAGCCGCTGAAAGAGATCCAGTTTAAAGTGGGTACCGACAGCCTGTTCCAGACAGGCTTTGACTTCAGCGATGCGATCGACGATGACGGTGTCTATTCATACCGCCTGACGGGAGTTGCGCGCTCAAACAATTCGCAGCAGGAAGATAAGGGCGAGCAGCGTTATGCCATCGCGCCATCCTTCTCCTGGCGTCCGGATGACAAAACCACCTTCACGTTCCTTTCCTACTTCCAGAACGAGCCTGAAACGGGCTACTACGGCTGGCTGCCAAAAGAGGGGACGGTTGACCCGCTGCCAAACGGCGATCGTCTGCCGACGAACTTCAATGAAGGCGCGAAGAACAACACCTATTCCCGTAACCAGAAAATGGTGGGATACAGCGTCGACCACGAGTTCAACGATACCTTTACCGTGCGCCAGAACCTGCGCTACGCGCAGAATAAAACCTCGCAAAACAGCGTCTACGGCTACGGCATGTGTTCCGATCCGCTCTATTCAAGCAATCCGGCATCCAGCCCTTGCGCGAGCGTTCCTCAGTCTCAGTGGGGACACACGCTGACTCGCCAGTATGTCATTGACAACGAGAAGCTGGAAAACTTCTCTGTTGACACGCAGCTGCAGAGCAAGTTCGCGACCGGCACTCTCGATCACACGCTGCTGACAGGCGTGGATTTCATGCGCATGCGTAACGACATCGACTCGTGGTTCGGCTATGCCGGTTCCGTTGCGTCATCGGATATCTATAACCTCGATCGTGGCGACTTCGATTTCGGTTCTCATCCTGGTCCGTCAGGCGCTTATCAGGTGCTGAACAAGCAAAAACAGACCGGTATTTATGCTCAGGATCAGATCGAGTGGGATAAGGTGCTGGTCACGCTGGGCGGTCGATACGACTGGGCCAATCAGGAATCTTACAACCGCGTGACGAATACGACTTCCGCGCGTGATGACACCCAGTTCACCTGGCGTGGCGGTGTTAACTACCTGTTCGATAACGGCGTCACCCCGTACTTTAGCTACAGCGAGTCGTTTGAACCGGCTTCTCAGACCGGCGCGAACGGCAACGTCTTTGCACCGTCTAAAGGCAAGCAGTACGAAGCGGGCGTGAAATACGTGCCCAACGATCGTCCGATCGTTATCACCGGTGCGGTATATCAGCTGACTAAAACCAACAACCTGATGGCCGACCCTGCGGGGTCCTTCTTCTCTGTTGAAGGCGGCGAGATCCGCGCCCGTGGCGTAGAGCTGGAAGCCAAAGCGGCGCTCTCTGCAAGCGTTAACGTTGTCGGTTCTTATACCTATACCGATGCGGAATACACCACCGACACCAACTACAAAGGCAACACGCCGGCGCAGGTGCCAAAACATATGGCATCCGTGTGGGGAGATTACACGATGTTTGACGGCCCACTGTCTGGCCTGACGCTGGGTACCGGCGTGCGTTATACCGGCTCCAGCAAAGGTGACCCGGCGAATAGCTTCACTGTTGGAAGCTATACACTGGTTGATGCACTGGTCAGATACGATCTGGCGCGTGTAGGCATGGCCGGATCAAACGTCGCGCTTCACGTGAACAACCTGTTCGATCGTGAGTACGTTGCCAGCTGCTTCAACACCTACGGTTGCTTCTGGGGTGCTGAACGCCAGGTTGTCGCCACCGCGACCTTCCGCTTCTAACCTCTTTATGGGCACGGTTCGCCGTGCCCTTTTTATTTAAGTTGGCTGACATGCAGGATAATAAAACGCAATCCGACACCACCTTTACGCTCAATAATCTCTCCTTTCGCGTACCCGGGCGCACCCTGCTGCATCCGCTCTCTCTGACGTTTCCTGCCGGTAAAGTGACGGGCCTGATTGGCCACAACGGTTCCGGTAAATCCACGCTGCTCAAGATGCTGGGTCGCCACCAGCCGCCTTCTGAAGGGGACATTCTGCTGGACGATCGGCCGCTGGAGGGCTGGAGCAGTAAAGCTTTTGCCCGCAAAGTGGCCTATCTGCCGCAGCAGCTGCCGCAGGCGGAAGGGATGACGGTGCGTGAACTGGTAGCGATTGGCCGCTATCCGTGGCACGGGGCGCTTGGCCGCTTCGGCGTCGCCGACCGGGAGAAAGTAGAAGAGGCGATTGCGCTGGTAGGGCTAAAACCGCTGGCGCATCGCCTGGTGGATAGTCTGTCCGGCGGTGAACGTCAGCGGGCGTGGATTGCGATGCTGGTGGCGCAGGACAGCCGCTGCCTGCTGCTGGATGAACCGACCTCTGCGCTGGATATCGCCCATCAGGTCGACGTGCTGGCGCTGGTGCATCGCTTAAGCCAGCAGCGCGGCCTGACGGTGATTGCCGTTCTGCATGACATCAATATGGCGGCGCGCTACTGTGACTACCTCGTCGCGCTGCGCGGCGGTGAAATGATCGCTCAGGGCACGCCGTTTGAGCTGATGCGCAGCGAAACGCTGGAACATATTTACGGTATTCCGATGGGTATTTTGCCTCACCCGGCCGGGGCTGCTCCCGTGAGCTTTGTCTACTGATGCTGGATTCAACATACATTAGCCGCCGTCGCCTGCTGACGGCCATGGCGCTCTCGCCGCTGCTGTTGAAGATGGCCCCGGCCCGCGCCGCCGCTATCGATCCGCACCGCATCGTGGCGCTGGAGTGGTTACCCGTCGAGCTGATGATGGCCCTGGGTATCACGCCCTACGGCGTGGCCGACATTCCCAACTACACCCTGTGGGTGAATGAGCCAAAACTGCCGGACTCGGTCATCGACATCGGTCTGCGCACGGAGCCAAACCTTGAGCTTCTCACGCAGATGAAACCGTCTTATTTGTTCTGGTCTGCGGGGTATGGCCCGTCGGAAGAGATCATGGCGAAGATTGCGCCGGGACGAGGCTTTTCCTTTAGCGACGGTAAAAAGCCGCTGACCATGGCAAAAAATTCTATCCACGAGATGGCCCAGTTCCTCAACCGGGAAGCGGAAGCAAAACAGCATCTCGATGAGTTTGACGCGCTGATTGAGTCCCTTAAGCCGCGCTTTGCCCGCCGTGGCGATCGGCCTTTGCTGATGGTGACGCTGCTGGATGCCCGCCATATGCTGGTCTTTGGAAAGAACTGCCTGTTCCAGGAAGTGCTCGACAACTTCGGCATTCGCAACGCCTGGGAAGGCGAGATGACGTTCTGGGGAAGCACCGCCGTGGGCATCGACCGCCTGGCGGCGTTTCGCGACGTCGACGTGCTGTGCTTTGACCACGGCAACGAGCGTGAAATGCAAACCCTGATGGCGACCCCGCTCTGGCAGGCGATGCCGTTCGTGCGCGAGCAGCGCTTCCTGCGCGCCCCTGCGGTATGGTTTTACGGCGCGACGCTGTCGGCAATGCACTTTGCCCGCGTGCTGGACAACGTGATGGGGGGCAAAGCATGAGTACGCGTATTGCCCGTTTCCCGGCGCTGCTGCTGGGGCTGATTTTTCTGGCGGCGCTGGCGCTAACCGGGTTCAACCTCTCCACGGCACTGCCGCGCGAGGAGTGGGCGGCCGCGTTTGCCGCTCCGGATATCGACAATATTCAGCAGATGTTGTTCCACTACAGCCTGCTGCCGCGTCTTAGCATCTCCCTGCTGGTCGGGGCGGGGCTGGGGCTGGTGGGCGTGCTGTTCCAGCAGGTGCTGCGTAACCCGCTGGCGGAGCCAACCACGCTGGGCGTGGCGACGGGTGCACAGCTGGGGATCACCATCACCACCCTCTGGACCCTGCCGGGGGCATTAACCTCGCAGTTTGCCGCGCTGGCAGGTGCCTGCGTCGTGGGCGCGCTGGTCTTTGGCGTGGCCTGGGGAAAACGTCTCTCGCCGGTCACGCTGATCCTCGCCGGGCTGGTCGTCAGCCTCTACTGCGGCGCGATCAACCAGCTTCTGGTGCTGTTTCACCACGACCAGCTGCAAAGCATGTTTATGTGGAGCACCGGCACGCTCACCCAGACCGACTGGAGTATCGTCCAGCGCCTGTGGCCACAATTGTTTGGCGGTGTGGTGCTCACGCTGCTGCTGCTGCGCCCGCTCACTCTGATGGGGCTGGATGATGGCGTGGCGCGCAACCTGGGGCTGGCGCTGTCGCTGGCTCGTCTGGCGGCGCTCACGCTGGCGATTGTGTTAAGCGCTCTGCTGGTTAACGCGGTTGGCATCATCGGGTTTATCGGCCTCTTTGCGCCGCTGCTGGCGAAAATGCTCGGGGCGCGTCGCCTTCTGGCACGTCTGCTGCTGGCGCCGCTGATCGGGGCGCTGATCCTCTGGCTTTCCGATCAGATCATTCTCTGGCTGGCGCGCGTCTGGATGGAAGTGTCTACCGGGTCGGCAACGGCGCTTATCGGTGCGCCGCTGCTGCTGTGGCTGCTCCCGCGCCTGCGCAGCATCAGCGCCCCAGCGATGGACGCGGGTGATAAGGTCTACGCTGAACGTCAGTCGGTGCTGTGGTTCAGCCTTGCCGGTCTGGCGGTGTTGCTTATCGCCTCGTTTGCCGCCCTCGCATTTGGGCGCGATGCCGCAGGCTGGCACTGGGCAACGGGAGACTTACTCAACGAACTGCTGCAGTGGCGCTGGCCGCGTATTTTCTCCGCGCTGATTGCCGGGGTGATGCTGGCGGTGGCGGGCTGTATTATTCAGCGTCTGACCGGTAACCCGATGGCAAGCCCTGAAGTGCTGGGGATCAGCTCCGGCGCGGCCTTTGGCGTGGTGCTGATGCTCTTCCTGGTGCCGGGCAATGCGTTTGGCTGGCTGATGCCTGCCGGGAGTATCGGTGCGGCGGCCACGCTGATGATTATTCTGGTTGCCTCTGGCCGCGGCGGATTTTCTCCACACCGCATGCTGCTGGCTGGTATGGCGCTCAGCACCGCCTTTACTATGCTGCTGATGATGCTGCAGGCGAGCGGCGATCCGCGCATGGCGAAGATCCTGACCTGGATTTCCGGCTCAACGTACAACGCCACCGCCAGCCAGGTTGCCTGGTCAGGAAGCGTTATGATCGTGCTGCTGGCGATGGTACCGCTATGCCGTCGCTGGATGACCATTCTGCCGCTGGGGGGCGAAACCGCGCGTGCGGTTGGCTTAGCGCTGACGCCAACGCGCGTCGCGCTTCTTCTGCTGGCGGCGTGTCTGACGGCAACCGCCACCATGACCATCGGTCCACTAAGCTTTGTAGGGTTGATGGCGCCGCATATCGCCAGAATGATGGGTTTCCGACGGACGATGCCACATATTGTGATGTCGGCCCTGACGGGCGGGGTCATTCTGGTGTTTGCCGACTGGTGTGGAAGGATGGTGCTGTTCCCGTATCAGATCCCGGCAGGACTGCTGTCGACCTTTATCGGCGCGCCGTATTTTATTTATCTGTTGAGAAAGCAGAGCCGCTAATAAAAATAAACGGCAATCCTTAGATTGCCGTTTTAGCAATGCCCTTAGAGCTTCGCAAACACCTTACGCGCCGCGTCGATGGTGTTATTGATATCTTCTTCGCTGTGCGCCACGGACATAAAGCCCGCTTCGAACGCGGACGGTGCCAGGTACACGCCTTCTTCCAGCATCAGGTGGAAGAAGCGCTTGAAGCGTTCAACGTCGCACTTCACCACGTCCTGATAGCGGGTCACGGTTTTCGCATCGGTGAAGAAAATCCCGAACATGCCGCCCACGTGGTTAACAACCAGCGGAATTCCCGCTTCTTCTGCGGCTTCCAGCAGACCGTTTGCCAGCTGCGTGGTACGGTCCGTCAGGGTTTCATGAATACCCGGCTGCGCCACTTCGGTCAGACAGGCGAAGCCTGCAGCCATGGCAATTGGGTTACCGGATAGCGTGCCCGCCTGGTAAACCGGGCCGGTTGGTGCCAGGGCTTCCATCACGTCCTTACGACCGCCGAAAGCACCGACCGGCATGCCGCCGCCGATGATTTTGCCGAGGCAGGTCAGGTCCGGCTCAACCTCATAATAAGACTGGGCGCCCGCCAGTGCCACGCGGAAGCCGGTCATCACTTCATCGATGATCAGCAGCGCGCCGAACTCATCGCACAGCGCGCGCAGGCCCGGCAGGAAGTCAGGCTGCGGCGGGATGCAGTTCATATTGCCCGCAACCGGTTCAACGATAATGCAGGCGATCTCCTGCGGATACTGCTCGAACGCCGCGCGAACGGTGTTCAGATCGTTGTAGGTGCAGGTCAGGGTGTGCTTCGCGAAATCAGCAGGTACGCCAGGCGAGTTTGGCTGGCCGAGGGTCAGCGCGCCGGAGCCCGCTTTCACCAGCAGGCAGTCCGCATGGCCGTGGTAGCAGCCTTCGAATTTGATGATTTTGTCGCGACCGGTAAAGCCGCGCGCCAGACGGATGGCACTCATGGTGGCTTCGGTACCGGAGTTCACCATACGCACCATGTCCATGGTCGGCACCAGTTCGGTAACCAGCTCCGCCATTTTCACTTCCATCTCGGTCGGCGCACCGAAGCTCAGGCCGCGCTGCGCGGCTTCGATGACCGCGTTACGAATGGCAGGATGGTTATGTCCGAGAACCATCGGCCCCCAGGAACCGACGTAATCGATATAGGCTTTGCCATCGACATCATACAGATACGCGCCGTCAGCACGTTCAATAAACAGCGGCGTGCCGCCCACGCCGGTAAAGGCGCGTACTGGCGAGTTCACGCCACCGGGGATTAGCTCGCGGGCTGCACTGTAGAGGTTTTCAGACTTGCTCATGGCGTCGTTCCTGGTTCGTATAAAATGATTAAGCACACTATTCTAAGTGATCCGCAGAAGGTTATGAAATTTTTAGCCTGTTAATGCTTTAAGATTTGTTAAGTATTTTTCAGGCGTCGCAGGGAAGGTCTCTGGTAAAATCTTCGCGGCTTTTTGTATGATGAATAAGAACAGGACATGAAATCAGATTCCCCGTCTTTTGAAGAACAACAGTTTACGCGCGTCCAGCACCGAATCAGCATTCGGCGGCTGCTCAATCGCGATAAAACGCCGCTGGCGATCCTGCTGGCCGCTGCGGTGGTGGGTACCCTTGCAGGGCTGGTTGGCGTGGCGTTTGAAAAAGTGGTTAACGCCGTACTCAACTGGCGAGTGGGTACCGTAGCCGGTTTTGCCGATCGTGAATGGCTGGTCTGGGTAGCGGCATTCGGCCTGTCTGCGCTGTTTGCCATGGTGGGGTATTTTCTGGTGCGTAAATTCGCCCCGGAGGCGGGCGGGTCTGGCATCCCGGAAATTGAAGGCGCGCTGGAGGAGCTGCGCCCGGTGCGCTGGTGGCGGGTGATCCCGGTTAAGTTTATTGGCGGCATGGGGACGCTGGGCGCAGGGATGGTGCTCGGCCGGGAAGGGCCAACGGTGCAGCTGGGGGGGAATGTCGGCCGCATGGTGGGCGATCTGTTCCGCATGCGCAGCGCCGAGGCGCGCCATACGCTGCTGGCCACCGGTGCAGCGGCGGGGCTTTCTGCGGCGTTTAACGCGCCGCTGGCCGGTATTTTGTTCATCATCGAAGAGATGCGCGCGCAGTTCCGCTACAACCTGATCTCCATTAAAGCGGTGTTTACCGGCGTTATTATGTCGAGCATCGTCTTTCGCATCTTTAATGGCGAAGGGGCGGTGATTGAAGTGGGTAAACTGACCAACGCACCGGTTAACACCCTGTGGCTATACCTGATCCTCGGCATGATTTTTGGTGTGGTGGGCCCGCTGTTTAACACCTTTATCTTACGCGCTCAGGATATGTTCCAGCGCGTTCACGGCGGCAATACCACGAAATGGGTGCTGATGGGTGGCCTGCTGGGCGGCATTTGTGGCGTGCTCGGCTTTATCGAACCGAATGCCGCGGGTGGCGGTTTCGGGCTGATTCCCATTGCCGCAGCCGGGAATTTCAGCGTGGGTTTGCTGCTGTTTATGTTTTTCTCCAGGGTCATTACGACGGTACTGTGCTTCTCCTCCGGCGCGCCCGGCGGAATTTTTGCCCCGATGCTGGCGCTGGGAACGCTGCTCGGCACCGCGTTTGGTATGGCGGCTGAGGCAGGTTTCCCCGCTTACCACCTGGACGCCGGCACCTTTGCAGTGGCCGGGATGGGAGCGCTGCTGGCCGCGTCCCTGCGCGCGCCGTTAACCGGCATCGTGCTGGTGCTGGAGATGACGGATAATTACCAGCTCATTTTGCCAATGATCATTACCTGTCTCGGCGCGACACTATTAGCCCAATTCCTGGGTGGAAAACCGCTATACTCCACCATCCTCGCGCGTACCCTGGCAAAACAAGAGGCGGAGCGGGCCGCCACGCAGAATACTTGAATGAATTACCAGGGTATTAGATAATGACGAAAAGAATTGGGTGAATTTTACCCAATAGCAGTATTCATGGGAGCATAAGATGAGTGATGACGTAGCTGTGCCGCTGGAATTTACCGAAGCAGCAGCCAACAAAGTGAAAACCCTGATTGCCGACGAAGACAATCCGGATCTGAAACTGCGTGTCTATATTACCGGTGGCGGCTGCAGCGGCTTCCAGTACGGTTTTACCTTTGACGATCAGGTGAACGACGGCGATATGACCATCGAGAAGCAAGGCGTCGCGCTGGTAGTTGACCCGATGAGCCTGCAGTATCTGGTGGGCGGTTCGGTGGATTACACCGAAGGTCTGGAAGGTTCGCGTTTTGTGGTGACCAACCCGAACGCAACAAGCACCTGCGGGTGTGGTTCTTCGTTCAGCATTTAAGCCTGAATGTGGATTGTAGGCCCGGTAAGCGAAGCGCCACCGGGCTTATAAACGACGTCTATCTTGAAGTTTCATCCAGCGCAAACGTCGGCAGCTTCAGGTGCCAGCGTATCGCCGCTAAACGAATCACCAGCGTAACGACCATCCCCAGCATCGCGGCGTTTTCCAGCGGAAGTGCAAACGTGTAGTACGCGGTCGCGTGGACAATGCCGCCCGCAATACAGGCCGTTGCGTAAATTTCAGTACGCAGGATCATAGGCACCTCACGCGCCAGAATGTCGCGAATGATGCCGCCGCCCACGCCGGTTAACACGCCCATGCAGATCGCCACCATCGGGCCGGTGCCCGCATTAAACGCCTTATTGACGCCAATACCGACAAACACGGCCAGACCCACGGCATCCAGCACCGGCAATATCCATTTGGGTAATCGGCGGGGCTGGCGAACCAGCACAATGGTTAACAGACAGGTGACCATCGCGACCACAAGATCGGTCGGATCTTTCACCCAAAACACCGGGCCATTCGCCAGCGCCATATCGCGGATTGTCCCGCCGCCAACGGCGGTCACCACGCCAAGCACCAGCACGCCAAACGGATCCATGCGTAGTTTTCCGGCGAGCAGGACGCCGGAGATAGCAAAAACGGCTGTACCAAGAATATCCAGCCAATAAACGAGCATCGTTAAATCCTCGAACAAATGTTAATGACCCTCTGCCAGGGCGGCACAGAGCTGTTTTGCGGCGAGGATAATACGCGGGCTGGCGCGTTCAAACCAGTCACCGTTGAGTGGGATCACCGGAATTTTTAGCTGGCTCTGCCAGAATTGTTTAATTTTAGGAATCTCGCTCGCATTACCGACCACGACGATGGCCTGCGGCTGGCGCGCCAGCACCTGCTCACGGCTGACCTGAGGCCACGGTACCCGGCTGGCAGCAAAGATATTTTCACCGCCGCACACTTCCAGCACCTGGTTCTGAATCGAGCCTTTTCCTGTGGTAAACAGCGGCTGGCTGCCGAACTGCAGGAAGATGCGCTTTTTAACAGGCGTATCGTATTGGGCTTTCAGCGCGGCATAGTCGCTGAGCATCTGGTTCGCCGCACTCTCGGCTTTTTGAGGCGCAGGGCTATAAGGGGCCAGGGCGCGCAGAGCCTGAGCGACCTGCTCAATACTTACCGCGTCAACCCACATGACCTTGATGCCAAGCGAGGTGAGCTGGTTAACCTGCCGCTCGGCGTTACCGCCGCGCCAGGCCAGCACGAGATCCGGCTTAAGTGCCACAATGCGCTCAAGGTTCATCCCTTGCCAGGTGGCCACTTGCTCAATGCCGGCCGCCTGTGGGGGGTAATCTGAAAAGCTGCTGACGCCAACGGGGGTGATCCCGGCGGCAAACGCCAGTTCGGTATTAGCGGGAGAGAGGGTAATCACACGCGGCGCGGCGAACAGCCACGCCGGTGCAAGCAGCAGCAGGGCGGCCAGCGCCCTGATAGACCGTTTAGCCACGCGCCAGGTTCTGCACCAGGCGTTCCACCATCACGGTGGACTGTTTTGCCGCAACGGCCAGGAACTCGTCGAAGCTGATGTGAGACTGCTGGTCTGCCACGTCAGAGATGGCGCGAACCACCACGAACGGTACGCTGAAATTGTGGCAAACGTGCGCAATCGCGGTCGCTTCCATCTCTACGGCAACCGCCTGCGGGAAGTTATGACGGATTTTCGCCAGACCGACGGAGCCATTGATGAACGCATCACCGCTGACAATCAGGCCGCGTACCGCGTTGAGATTGAGCTCAGCTATGCAGGCTTCAGCCGCCGCAATCAGTTTATCGTCAGCTTTAAACCCTGCCGGGCACCCCGGAAGCTGGCCGTATTCGTAGCCGAACGCGGTGACGTCAGCATCGTGGTAACGCGCTTCGTCGGAGACAACGATATCGCCCACTTTCAGCGTCGGTGCCAGACCGCCCGCCGAGCCCGTGTTAATGATGACGTCCGGCTTGCAGCGCTCAAGCAGCAGGGTCGCACCCAGCGCAGCAGCCACTTTACCGATGCCTGATTTCAGCAGAGCCACCTCAACACCGTTCAGCTGTCCGGTGTAGATCTCACAACCCCCGAGAGAGAGGGTCTGACGGTTCTCAATTTTGTCACGCAGGAGCGTAACTTCTTCTTCCATTGCACCAATAATGCCGATTTTCATAGATTTACTCGTGATGTGCCTTGTTAAGAGGCATAGTCTATCATGCGGTTAAGGGGAAACGCATTCTCACGCGGGGGAGCACATGTCACCAATCGATTTTCGTACCAAAATTAACTGGCACCGACGTTTCCGTTCGCCGCAGGGCGAAAAGAGCGAACACGAGATCCTGCGCATCTTCGAAAGCGATCGCGGCAGGATTATTAACTCGCCCGCCATCCGACGTCTGCAGCAAAAGACCCAGGTATTCCCGCTGGAGCGTAACGCCGCGGTGCGCACGCGCTTAACCCACTCCATGGAAGTGCAGCAGGTCGGGCGTTATATTGCCAAAGAGATTTTAAGCCGCCTCAAAGAGCAGCGTTTACTGGAAACCTATGGCCTGGATGAGCTGACGGGGCCTTTCGAGAGCATCGTTGAGATGGCCTGCCTGATGCATGACATCGGCAACCCGCCTTTTGGCCATTTTGGCGAGGCGGCTATTAATGACTGGTTTAAACAACGGCTTTATCCGTCGGATGCGGCAAGCCAGCCGCTCAGCGATGACCGCTGCATCGTGCGCGATTTACGCCTGCGTGAAGGCGAAGAAGGGCTGAACGATCTGCGCCGCAAAGTGCGCCAGGATCTCTGTCACTTTGAGGGCAACGCGCAGGGGATCCGGCTGGTGCACTCCCTGATGCGTATGAACCTGACCTGGGCGCAGGTTGGCTGCATTTTGAAATATACGCGTCCCGCGTGGTGGATGGGGGAGACGCCCGCATCCCACAGCTATTTAATGAAAAAGCCGGGCTATTACCTTTCCGAAGAGGCCTATATAGAACGGCTGCGTAAAGAACTTTCCCTGACGCCAAACGGCCGATTCCCATTGACGTGGATTATGGAAGCCGCCGACGATATTTCCTATTGCGTGGCTGACCTGGAAGATGCCGTTGAGAAAAGAATATTCAGCGTCGAGGAGCTTTATCAGCATCTTTATGCGGCATGGGGAACCCATGAAAAAGGATCGCTGTTTGCGCAGGTTGTCGAAAATGCCTGGGAAAAATCGCGCTCAAATACGTTGAGCCGCAGTACGGAAGATCAGTTCTTTATGTATTTGCGGGTCAATACATTAAATAAACTGGTGCCGTATGCCGCCTCGCGCTTTATTGATAATTTGCCGCAAATCTTTAGTGGGGAATTCAATCACGCGCTATTGGAAGATGACAGCAGTTTCAGCCAACTCCTTGAGCTTTATAAACATGTGGCGATGCGGCATGTGTTCAGCCATCCTGATGTCGAGCAACTGGAACTGCAGGGATACCGTGTAATTAGTGGATTACTGGAAATTTATTCCCCGTTGCTTCAGCTCTCCGTCGAGGAGTTTAGCGAGCTGGTGGAAAAAGAACGCGTGCGACGCATTCCTATCGAATCCCGGCTTTATCAGAAACTTTCTACCCGCCATCGGCTGGCGTATGTCGAAGCGATGGGTAAGCTGGATCGCCACGCTCTGGAATGGCCGGTGATGGAATATTATTATCGCTGCCGTCTAATCCAGGACTATATCAGCGGCATGACCGATTTGTATGCCTGGGATGAATACCGCAAGCTCATGGCCGTGGAATAATTCCGGAGTTTTGTAAAGAAGGCCAATAAATTTTTACCTTTTCCATAAACTTATGGCCGGAACTAAGCGGTATAAAATGAATCTGAGTTACACAGCAATTTTGCGTTACCTGTAAATCGAGATTGAGAAACATGAAAAAAACCACATTAGCAATGAGTGCACTGGCTCTGAGTTTAGGTTTAGCGCTGTCTCCTCTGACTGCTACTGCAGCCGAGACCGCGTCGTCGGCAGCAACCGCGCAGCAGATGCCAAGCCTGGCACCGATGCTCGAAAAAGTGATGCCATCGGTGGTGAGTATTAACGTTGAGGGCAGCACGACCGTCAATACGCCGCGCATGCCGCGTAACTTCCAGCAGTTCTTCGGTGACAATTCACCGTTCTGCCAGGACGGTTCGCCGTTCCAGAGTTCTCCGTTCTGTCAGGGCGGTGGCGCAGGGGATGACGGCCAGGGCGGCGGCCAGCAACAGAAATTCATGGCGCTTGGTTCCGGTGTGATTATTGATGCCGCAAAAGGCTACGTGGTTACCAACAACCACGTTGTGGATAACGCCAGCACCATTAAAGTACAGCTGAGCGATGGTCGTAAATTCGAC
This sequence comes from Enterobacter cloacae complex sp. P6RS, assembly GCF_014982245.1. Taxonomy (NCBI): domain Bacteria; kingdom Pseudomonadati; phylum Pseudomonadota; class Gammaproteobacteria; order Enterobacterales; family Enterobacteriaceae; genus Enterobacter; species Enterobacter cloacae complex sp. P6RS. The sequence goes on along the minus strand of NZ_JADCLB010000012.1, from coordinate 43,113 downwards.
GCTAAAGTGGTGGGTAAAGATCCGCGCTCCGACATCGCGCTGATCCAGATTCAGGATCCGAAGAACCTGACGGCGATTAAAATTGCCGACTCCGATGCGCTGCGCGTGGGCGATTACACCGTCGCTATCGGTAACCCGTTCGGTCTGGGTGAAACCGTGACCTCCGGTATTGTCTCTGCGCTGGGCCGTAGCGGCCTGAATGCGGAAAACTATGAAAACTTCATCCAGACGGATGCGGCCATTAACCGTGGTAACTCCGGCGGTGCGCTGGTGAACCTGAACGGCGAGCTGATCGGTATCAACACCGCTATTCTGGCACCGGACGGCGGCAACATCGGTATCGGCTTTGCTATTCCGAGCAACATGGTGAAAAACCTGACTGCTCAGATGGTGCAGTATGGCCAGGTGAAACGCGGTGAGCTGGGTATTATGGGTACCGAGCTGAACTCCGAGCTGGCGAAAGCGATGAAGGTGGATGCGCAGCGCGGTGCGTTCGTCAGCCAGGTTATGCCGAACTCCTCTGCAGCGAAGGCGGGCATTAAAGCGGGTGATGTGATCACCTCTCTGAACGGTAAACCGATCAGCAGCTTTGCCGCCCTGCGTGCGGAAGTGGGCTCGATGCCAATTGGCAGCAAAGTGACCCTTGGCCTGCTGCGTGACGGCAAACCGGTTAACGTAAGCCTGGAGCTGCAGCAGAGCAGCCAGAATCAGGTGGACTCCAGCACCATCTTCAGCGGAATTGAAGGCGCAGAGATGAGTAACAAGGGCCAGGACAAAGGCGTGGTGGTGAACAACGTGAAAGCAAATTCACCTGCTGCCCGTATCGGCCTGAAAAAAGGCGATGTGATCATGGGGGCTAACCAGCAACCGGTGAAAAACATCGCTGAACTGCGCAAAATTCTCGATAGCAAACCGTCCGTGCTGGCGCTGAATATCCAGCGCGGTGACACCTCAATTTACCTGCTGATGCAGTAATTCTCTTAAGCCCCTGTACGCAGGGGCTTTCTTGTTTCTGTGACGCCTACCGCAACTCCATACTTCCCCCTCTCACTTTGTGCATTCGCACAATGCAGTCGCTGCTGAACTTCCCTATGCTTGAGCTCTGCTCACAGGAGGGTTACATGGCTGGCTGGCATCTTGATACCAAAATGGCGCAGGATATCGTGGCGCGCACCATGCGCATCATTGATACCAATATCAACGTAATGGATGCCCGCGGGCGCATTATTGGCAGCGGCGATCGCGAGCGTATTGGGGAATTGCACGAAGGAGCCCTGCTGGTGCTCTCTCAGGGTCGCGTGGTTGATATCGATGATGCGGTAGCGAAACATCTGCACGGCGTGCGTCAGGGGATCAACTTGCCGCTGCGTCTGGAAGGGGAAATTGTTGGCGTCATCGGCCTGACGGGCGAACCGGAATCCCTGCGTAAATACGGCGAGCTGGTCTGTATGACGGCGGAAATGATGCTGGAGCAGTCGCGCCTGATGCATCTGCTTGCCCAGGACAGTCGTTTACGTGAAGAGCTGGTGATGAACCTGATTCAGGCGGAAGAACATACGCCTGCACTCAGCGAATGGGCGCAGCGTCTGGGGATCGACCTGAACCAGCCGCGCGTGGTGGCGGTGATTGAGGTCGATAGCGGACAGCTTGGCGTAGACAGCGCGATGGCCGAGCTGCAGCAGCTGCAAAATGCGCTGGCGACGCCGGAGCGCGACAACCTGGTGGCGATCGTCTCGCTGACGGAAATGGTGGTACTCAAACCCGCGCTCAATGCGTTCGGCCGCTGGGATGCGGAAGATCATCGTCGTCGCGTGGAACTGCTGATTTCCCGTATGCAGGAGAACGGCCAGTTGCGTTTTCGCGTTGCCCTGGGCAATTACTTTACCGGGCCGGGCAGCATCGCCCGGTCCTGGCGTACCGCGCGCACCACCATGATGGTGGGCAAGCAGCGGATGCCGGAGAGCCGCAGTTATTTCTATCAGGATCTGATGCTGCCGGTGCTGCTCGACAGCCTGCGCGGCGGCTGGCAGGCCAATGAGCTGGCCCGGCCATTAGCGCGCCTGAAGGCGATGGACAACAATGGGTTGCTGCGCCGGACGCTGCAGGCGTGGTTTCGCCATAACGTGCAACCGCTGGCGACCTCAAAAGCGCTGTTTATTCACCGCAATACGCTTGAGTATCGGCTAAACCGGATCTCGGAGCTGACGGGGCTGGATTTGGGAAACTTTGACGACAGGCTGCTGCTCTATGTCGCGTTGCAGCTGGACGAACAGAGATGACTGAGTGCGGTCTGGTGCCCTCACCCCATCCCTCTCCCACGGGGAGAGGGCGCAAACACTAAAAACGGCAATCAGGGATTGCCGTTTTGCTTTTATTTCCGCGTTAATTTCTCAAGATCCGCTTCAATCTCGCTGATCTTGTTGGTGACAACGCTTTCAAGGTGACGCAGATCGTCGAGGATCTTACGCTTGAGATCGACTTCGGTGCGATCGCGCTGGCAAATCTGATCGAGTTCATCGATCACATAGCGCAGGTTAGGGCTGATTTCCTGCACCTCTTTGTACCCTTGTCCTACGCCGTCAGCGACGACGGTCTTACGCTGGCGTGGATATTTAAACTTCACGCTCTTGGCGAAAAACTCTCCTTTATCCTTGTGAAAATAGATTTTTAAAATGTCGTTGTTGGCTTCCTGGCGAAGGCTGTAACGATCGATTTCATCAGGATTGGTAATGCCCAGACTTTTCAGATTATCGTACATAGCGGTACCCTTATCTCAACATAACCTTTGAATAATTAATGAAAAAATTCCTTTTTGCCACCCTCATATATAAAAAAAGCGGGGTCGATCCTGATTACATTTCACTGAAATTACCGGGCAGGGAAGGTGCATTGCCCCCACTCGTTTATTGTTGTTTTTAACGACTACGTCAAGTGGAAATCAATTTAATACCAAAACCTGACGATCTGAGCGCTAGCGCAGTAAGGCGATGGAGGCCAGCATTTCGCTTTCCGTGGTGGTAATTTCCTGTTCCAACAGTTCGTCGATCCGCTGTTTTTTGATTGCCTGATTGACGCCGAACAGATCGAGCTTATCCAGCAGGAACATCACCAGCGCCGTAATCACGGCGGTCAGGACTGATGAAAGTAAAATGGGGAGCGGTCCTGGTAGACCAAGGCCGCTGAGCCATGACTCAAGGCCAATAGCCGCAAAGATGGAAAGAGAACCTGCTACAAGCTTAAGAATGGCATCGCCTTTTTGGGTCATACTGCTGTGTTTATCCCTGAGGATCGGTACCGTCTGCATCAGGACCTTAAAGCCTTCTTTTACCATTCGCATGATGTTTTTGAACACGCCAACGAAGCAGTTAACAATCCCTTCCAGCAGCATCGACACGAAATTTTTAATAAAGCCGACGGCAACATCTTTTAATAAAACGACAGCGTTTTTGAGAATGTGATCTTTCATGCGACCAAGACGAATCGACAGAGCCTGCGAAAAATCGCTCGCACCTACGCCAGCTTCAATACCGTGCGTTAAACAGCTGCGCAGCTCATAGTAAAGAGGCTTGATAATGAAGAGAATGAGATCGCCCAGCGACTGATGACCTGATGCCTGGGCCGCATCTTTCGCCAGAACTTTTTGGACGTCGCGATCCTTGCGGATATTATCAAATACGGTTTCATTGGTTTTGGTATCCATCGTTTGCTGCGCGATGTCCATTTTCTCGACCATCACCTGCCGCGTTTTGATTTCCTCTTCTGTCAGCGGATGCGCGACATCTTTTTTCCCTTTTTTGACAACTACAAAGCCCTGATCGATCTCCTGCTGGAGTTCTTCGCGGGTTTTAGCGAACTTACCGGTTTTCTCGCCACGGTTGTTTTGCATGCTGGTAACAGCATAATTTTCTTCAATATTGAGAATATTTTTGATGTCATCAAGCTTCAGAGCCTTGTTGCTTTTGAGGTTGTTGCATACTTCGGCGCAGGAGACGACATGATCGACTTCGGCAGCCTGCTTCTGCTCTCCCTCGCTTTTCGCATGTTTTTTGTACTGGTAGATCGTGCCGTTACCATATTCATCCTCAGCGCGCAGATTACCGGAGAAATGGTTCTCTTTACGGGCCTTCATTTTTGCACCATCGCGCATGTTCAGAGAATCGTTGTTGCGCGTCATTTCGCCGCCGTTAAACGACGATTGTTCAGAAAAACGGTCAATGTTTTGACGCTCGTTCAAGTGCTCGCTGTAGCTATCCAGCATAAAGGCATTTCTTTCGGGCGCTTCGTAACTGAACGCCCGGCACTCCTGGTACAGGCGGGACGGGGTAACACCTTGTCGGGTGCCGATATTGCAGGCGCGCATTGTGCCGTCGAGCAGGCTGAGAAACACGGGTTCGAGGATATTGTCGATGGCGCTGCCCGTTGAGATTACGTCCAGGCGGGCCATAACGTCGTCGTTGCTGACCGTCAGGTTGGCCCCTATGATCGCTTCGCGGTAAATGCTGCCGGTATCGCACCCCTTTATAAATGCAGCATCGACTTCTCCGGTCAGATGAGCTTCGATGGCGGACGCCGTCGCCACGGATTTTAGCGCAGGGGCATTCCGCACCTGTTGCAGCTTTTTCATTCTGGCGAGATGTGCATTAAGATTTGTCATCCGTCGTCCTCAGGCCGCAACCAGTAAGTTCCAGGAGGCCATAAAATCACTTTCGCTTTGTGTTCTTAGCTCATCCTGACTTGCCATCATGCCAACAATGAGGCTAAACCTCTCCAGGCTTTTCGCATCGTTAAGCTGATATTCATTTATAAGTGACCAAACCGTTGGCAGATTGGGCGGTGTTTCGACCATCTCGACGATCTTCTGCTGAACGGCTTGAGGTAACTTTTCCCGCGGAACAAGACCAGACACTGCGTCATCCAGCAGGGCAATATTTTCCGCCGGGGGCTTGCCATTAGCCTTGATGCAGCATGTCCCCAGCGCATACGCCGCGAGGATAAAGTCATCCCGTTTACTGATATCGCGCATCTTGTCCGCCAGTTCAGTCTGGAGTTTTTTGATCTTTTCGGCGTATTCAGCTTTTGCGATCTGCTGCCCTTCAGCAATCCCTTCGTCTTTGCCGTTATTTTTTCCCCATAAATACGTCCCGGCCAGAGTGACCAGACCTGCGATCCCCGCACCAATTATTTTGCCGTAATGACTCATTGCACGATTCCCGTTTATTGCCCGCAAGGCCAGATTATTATTTGCTGTTCACGAATAATATCGTTAATCCTGTTTTTCAACAAACCTATGTTTTAAAAGAAAAAATTTGCATTAAGTAACGAGGCAAACTTCCTTGTAAAGAGATTCATCATTGTTACTTCAGCTGAGAAAAGGCGAGCGAGACGGGTATTCAAAAGCGGGGAAATGAGGCAAAGTTATCGCACGAAAGCGTAGCCCGCGGGGATAATGACATGTCAGGACGCATTGATTATCAGATCGAAAAATACAGCTTTGGCGCCGCAGATGAGAGCCCAAGGCTCACGCACCAGTGGGCAGAAGTTGCCGCAGAGTGCCGCCAGCTAAAGGCGGGTGCGGAAGAGCGTTTACGTATTGCCTTACTGAACGTGGATTATGTCACCAGCTTCGAACTGCCGTTCCGACTGGTGCTGACCCGCGCCCCTCAGCTTATCGCCGGGCTGCGCGATGAGTTTCAGCTAAGCCAGAAGAACGTCATCTTTAACGGCAAGCGCTTTGGCTGCGTCTACAGCCTGAAAGCCGATCTCAATGCGATTCCTGAGGCTTTTCAGTACCGCATGAGCACCCGCATTCGGCGGATCGATCCCACCGGGCTTACTGCAGAGCCCTTCCGGCAGATCGCCAAAGAGGTAAAAGCGCCGCGTGAGCGACTGAAGCTGGCGCTTGAGTCGGGACTGGCCGTGACGGCTCTCGACGGGCTTTTCTGGCTGGGGAGCCAGCGTATGGCGGCGGATATCGCAGGGTTGAGAAAAAAGGGAATGGCAATCGCGACTGCGGAAACGGACGTTTTTGATGATTATACCGGGACGCACAGGCGCGTCCCGGTTTATCAACGCGTCGGGGATTAGTCGATGGTGCGCAGCAGTTCGTTGATGCCCACTTTACCGCGGGTTTTCGCATCCACTTTCTTCACGATAACGGCACAGTACAGGCTGTATTTACCGTCTTTTGACGGCAGGTTACCGGAAACCACCACGGAGCCCGCCGGAACGCGACCGTAGTGCACTTCGCCGGTTTCGCGATCGTAAATGCGGGTGCTCTGGCCAATGTAAACGCCCATGGAGATCACGGAGCCTTCTTCCACGATCACGCCTTCAACCACTTCTGAACGCGCGCCGATGAAGCAGTTGTCTTCGATGATGGTCGGGTTAGCCTGCAGTGGCTCCAGAACGCCACCGATGCCGACGCCGCCGGACAGGTGAACGTTTTTACCGATCTGCGCGCAGGAACCGACGGTTGCCCAGGTATCGACCATGGTGCCTTCGTCAACGTATGCACCGATGTTCACATAGGATGGCATCAGCACGGTGTTGCGTGCGATGAATGCACCCTGACGTACTGCCGCTGGTGGGACTACGCGGAAGCCTTCTTTCTGGAAACGCGCTTCGTCGTAATCCGCGAATTTCATTGGCACTTTATCGAAGTAGCGGCTTTCTGCTCCGTCGATAACCTGGTTATCGTTGATGCGGAAAGAGAGCAGCACGGCCTTCTTCAGCCATTGATGAGTGACCCACTGACCGTCGATTTTTTCTGCCACGCGCAGGGCGCCGGAATCCAGCAGGGAAATAACCTGGTTTACCGCTTCACGGGTCACGGTATCCACATTTGCCGGAGTGATCTCGGCGCGACGCTCAAAAGCGGACTCAATAACGTTCTGTAACTGCTGCATTGTTTACTCTTTCCATTTTACTAAAAAACACGTCACCCTTTATCGTTTGGATTGAGGGCTGCTGTCAACCGTTGTTGCACTTCAAGCTGCAGGTCATTATTAAGGGCACGCCGGTCGGCGGTGGCGATTATAAATAAATCTTCTACTCGCTCGCCAATGGTTGTAATTCGGGCCCCATGAAGCGAAATTCCCAGATCGGCAAAAACCTGGCCGACGCGGGCAAGCAGCCCTGGCTGGTCGAGCGCGATCAGCTCCAGGAACGATTTACGGTCGGTGTGGGTCGGCAGGAAGTTGACCTCGGTATCGACAGTAAAATGACGCAGTTTCGCCGGCTGACGGCGCGGCTGCGGTGGCTGCCAGCTGCGCTGCGTGATCGCCTGCTCCAGACCGAAGCGAATCCCTTCATGCCTGTCCGACGACAGCGGGCTGCCGTCCGGCTCCAGCACGATAAAAGTATCCATCGCCATGCCGTCGCGGGTGGTAAAAATCTGCGCGTCGTGAACGCTCAGGTTACGCCTGTCCAGCTCGGCGCAGACGGCAGCAAACAGATAAGGCCGGTCCGGGCTCCAGATGAATATCTCCGTTCCGCCGCGCGTGGCCTGCGGGCTCAGCAGGATCATCGGTTGAGACAGATCGTGCTTCAGCAGGTGCCGCGCGTGCCAGGCAAGCTGGTTTGGGCTGTGGCGCACAAAATAGTTGGCACGGCAGCGGGCCCAAATCTGATGCAGCGCTTCTTCATCAATGTTATCCATCCGCAGCAGCGCTAGCGCCTGCAGCTGGTGATGACGCACGCGCTCGCGCATGTCCGGGGTGTTTTGCATCCCGCGTCGCAGCTGTTTTTCGGTGGCGAAGTACAGCTCGCGCAGCAGGCTCTGCTTCCAGCTGTTCCACAGGGTTTCGTTGGTGGCGCAAATATCGGCCACCGTCAGGCAGACCAGATAGCGCAGGCGGTTTTCCGTTTGTACCTCTTCGGCGAACTGCTTAATAACCTCAGGGTCCTGAATATCGCGACGCTGGGCGGTGACCGACATCAGCAGGTGATGGCGCACCAGCCAGGCGACCAGCTGCGTCTCGCGTGAGTTGAGACCGTGCAGTTCGGCAAATTTCAGTACGTCCTGCGCGCCCAGCACCGAGTGATCGCCGCCGCGGCCCTTGGCGATGTCGTGGAACAGGGCGGCAATCAGGATCAGTTCCGGATGGGTCAGGCGCGGCCACAGCTCCACGCACAGCGGGTGGCGGGAGCGCGTCTCTTCTTTGGCAAAGCTTTCCAGCTTGAGCATCACCCGGATGGTGTGTTCATCCACCGTGTAGGCGTGGAACAGATCGAACTGCATCTGCCCAACGATGTGTGACCACTGCGGCATATAGGCCCACAGCACGCTGTGGCGGTGCATCGGCAGCAGACCGCGGCTGACGGCACCCGGATGGCGGAGCATGCTCAGGAACAGCGAGCGCGCTTCCGGGATATAACACAAAGGCTGCGTCAGATGGCGGCGCGCGTGGCGCAGATGGCGCAGGGTGGTGGAGTAGATCCCGGTGATGGTGCTGTTGCGCACCATGGTATAGAACATCCGCAGGATCGCTTCCGGCTCGCGGATAAACAGCGTTTCGTCGCGCAGATCGATAAGCGTGCCGCGCAGCTGGAATTCGTCATCAATCGGGCGCGGCTTTTCGTCGGCAGTCAGGGCCAGAATGGCCTCGTCGAACAGCTGCAACAGCATCTGGTTCAGCTCGGTGACCCGGCGGGTGACGCGGAAGAAATCCTTCATCATCTGCTCAACCGGCTCGTTGCCTTCGCCCTGATAGTTCAGCCGCTGCGCTACGCTGAGCTGACGGTCAAACAGCAGGCGGTTATCGTAGCGGGTAACTTCCAGATGCAGGGCAAAACGGATGCGCCACAGCAGGTGCAGACACTCGTTTAGCTCGTTACGCTCGGCCTCGGTCAGGAAGCCAAAGCCGACCATCTCGTCCATCGAGGTGGCGCCAAAGTGACGACGGGCGACCCACTGTAACGTGTGGATGTCGCGCAGGCCGCCGGGGCTGCTTTTAATATCGGGTTCAAGATTATAGCTGGTGCCGTGGTAGCGCTGGTGGCGCTGGTTTTGCTCCTCGACCTTGGCGGCGAAGAATTTCTCAGATGGCCAGAAGCCGTCGCTGAAAATATGCTTTTGCAGCTCCAGGAACAGCGCGACGTCGCCAATCAGCAGGCGGGTTTCAATCAGGTTGGTGGCGACGGTCAGGTCCGAGAGCCCCTCCAGCAGACACTCTTCCAGGGTGCGCACGCTGTGGCCCACTTCAAGCTTGACGTCCCACAGCAGAGTCAGCAGCTCGCCTATTTTCTGCGCCTGTTCGTCCGGCAGCTTTTTGCGGCTCAGGATCAGCAGGTCGATATCGGAAAGCGGATGCAGCTCCCCGCGGCCATAGCCCCCGACGGCAACCAGTGCGACGTCGCTCACTTGCCCGAAACCGTAGTCGATCCACAGACGCTGCAGGAGCTGATCGATAAATTCGGTGCGCGCTTCGATGAGCTGCTCGGCAGAGACGCCCGCGTCGAACGCGCTGCCCAGCCAGCGGTGGAAAACATCCATATGGGCTTTTATGTGCGCGCAGGTCAGCTCGTGCGGCGGCCAGACGCCCGGGTTATCGGGCTGGTCGGGGAGGGTGGGAAGTGCTGTGTTAGCATACTGTTCGGGTAATAGATTACTCATCGTGCGCCACCCATAAGAAAAAGCTATCGCCATTAAAAAAGCCGGCATTTGCCGGCTTCTTATCACTCAATATTCGTCAGTATCGCCGGGATGGTGTCATCCTTGCGCAACGTCATAATTTCGCAGCCGTTGTCCGTTACCACAATAGTATGCTCATACTGGGCAGACAAGCTTCTGTCTTTGGTTTTCACCGTCCAGCCGTCTTTCATGGTGCGAATGCGGTAGTCGCCGGCGTTGACCATCGGTTCGATGGTGAAGGTCATCCCTTTTTGCAGCACCACGCCGCCGTCATCGGCATCATAGTGCAGAACCTGCGGCTCTTCATGGAAGACGCGGCCAATACCGTGACCGCAGTATTCGCGCACCACGGAGAAACCTTCCGCTTCCACGAATTTCTGAATTGCGGCACCGAGAGTGCGCAGGCGGATGCCCGGCTTAACCATTTTCAGCGCCAGGTACAGGCTCTCTTGCGTCACTTTGCACAGACGCTCGCCCAGAATCGTTGGTTTACCAACGATGAACATCTTCGAGGTGTCACCATGGTACTCGTCTTTAATAACGGTCACGTCGATATTGACGATATCGCCATCTTTCAGCAGTTTTTCGTCGTCCGGAATACCGTGGCAAACCACTTCATTAATAGAGATGCAGACGGATTTCGGGAAGCCGTGGTAGCCGAGACAGGCGGAAACCGCGTGCTGCTCGTTAACAATATAGTCATTACAGATGCGATCCAGTTCGCCGGTGCTGACGCCCGGCTTCACGAACGGCTCGATCATTTCCAGCACTTCCGCGGCCAGACGACCGGCGACGCGCATCTTTTCAATTTCTTCAGGTGTCTTAATAGAGATAGCCATGTAATCTGTCCATCGGTGTCGATTTTTTCGACAATACTAGTCTAAGTGTCGTCAATGGTATCAGTCAGGCACGCCCCGTGCCAAATTGAGAATCATTAACAGCACACTCCGCCAACAACTGTTGGTTTCTGGTCGTGTTTTGTGGTATAAAGCGCGCCGGACTTCCGATCCATCTCAGATACACAGGCTGGACGGAAGCGACAAATCTCACTTTGTGTAACAACACACACGTATCGGCACATATTCCGGGGTGCCCTTCGGGGTCGGTAATATGGGATACGTGGAGGCATAACCCCAACTTTCAATATAGAGGTTTTAAAACATGGCAACTGTTTCCATGCGCGACATGCTCAAGGCTGGTGTTCACTTTGGTCACCAGACCCGTTACTGGAACCCGAAAATGAAGCCTTTCATCTTCGGCGCGCGTAACAAAGTTCACATCATCAACCTTGAGAAAACTGTACCAATGTTCAACGAAGCCCTGGCTGAGCTGAACAAGATCTCTTCCCGTAAAGGTAAGATTCTGTTCGTTGGTACTAAGCGCGCTGCAAGCGAAGCTGTGAAAGATGCTGCTAACAGCTGCGACCAGTTCTTCGTGAACCATCGCTGGTTGGGCGGCATGCTGACCAACTGGAAAACTGTTCGTCAGTCCATCAAGCGCCTGAAAGATCTGGAAACCCAGTCTCAGGACGGTACTTTCGACAAGCTGACTAAGAAAGAAGCGCTGATGCGCACTCGTGAACTGGACAAGCTGGAAAACAGCCTGGGCGGTATCAAAGATATGGGCGGCCTGCCAGACGCGCTGTTCGTTATCGATGCAGACCACGAGCACATCGCTATCAAAGAAGCTAACAACCTGGGTATCCCGGTATTCGCTATCGTTGATACCAACTCCGATCCGGACGGTGTTGACTTCGTTATCCCGGGTAACGACGACGCAATCCGTGCTGTTAGCCTGTACCTGAGCGCTGTAGCTGCTACCGTTCGTGAAGGCCGTTCCCAGGATCTGGCTTCTCAGGCGGAAGAAAGCTTCGTAGAAGCTGAATAATAAGGTTTTACCCCTTATTAGTACCGTGTATGAATAGGGGCCCATTATCGGCCCCTTTTTTCAATTTACACTGTTTGGCCTCCGGCCGGGCAGTTCACATCTCCCGAGGATTTAAGAATGGCTGAAATTACCGCATCCCTGGTAAAAGAGCTGCGCGAGCGTACTGGCGCAGGCATGATGGATTGCAAAAAAGCGCTGACTGAAGCGAACGGCGACATCGAGCTGGCAATCGAAAACATGCGTAAATCCGGTGCGATCAAAGCAGCTAAGAAAGCAGGCAACGTTGCTGCTGACGGCGTGATCATCACTAAAATCGACGGCACCTACGGCATCATTCTGGAAGTTAACTGCCAGACTGACTTCGTTGCTAAAGATGGCGGTTTCCAGGCATTTGCGAACAAAGTTCTGGACGCAGCGGTTGCTGGCAAAATCACTGACGTTGAAGTTCTGAAAGCACAGTTCGAAGAAGAACGTGTTGCGCTGGTTGCTAAAATCGGTGAGAACATCAACATCCGTCGCGTATCTTCCCTGGAAGGTGAAGTACTGGGTTCTTACCAGCACGGCGCACGTATCGGTGTTCTGGTTGCGGCTAAAGGCGCTGACGAAGAGCTGGTTAAACAGCTGGCAATGCACATCGCTGCAAGCAAACCAGAATTCGTTAAGCCAGAAGACGTGTCTGCTGAAGTGGTAGAGAAAGAGTACCAGGTTCAGCTGGACATCGCGATGCAGTCTGGTAAGCCAAAAGAAATCGCAGAGAAAATGGTTGAAGGCCGCATGAAGAAATTCACCGGCGAAGTTTCTCTGACTGGCCAGCCTTTCGTTATGGATCCAAGCAAGTCTGTTGCTCAGCTGCTGAAAGAGCACAACGCTGACGTAACTGGCTTCATCCGCTTCGAAGTGGGCGAAGGCATCGAGAAAGTTGAGACTGACTTCGCAGCAGAAGTTGCTGCAATGTCCAAGCAGTCTTAATGATTGAAAAGGAGCCGCCTGAGGGCGGCTTCTTTTTGTCACCCGTCACAGGAAATCAGACAGGCTCCAGTATCGCCGTGCTGATTTGCGGCATATTATGTCGCCAGAATTAACTCCCATCTTAATCGTTGACAGTCTCAGGAAAGAAACATGGCTACCAATGCAAAACCCGTGTACAAACGCATTCTGCTTAAGCTGAGTGGCGAAGCGCTGCAGGGATCGGAAGGCTTCGGTATTGACGCAAGCATCCTTGATCGCATGGCACAGGAAATCAAAGAACTGGTCGAACTGGGTATCCAGGTTGGCGTGGTCATTGGCGGTGGCAACCTTTTCCGTGGTGCTGGTCTGGCGAAAGCGGGGATGAACCGCGTTGTGGGCGACCACATGGGTATGCTGGCAACCGTGATGAATGGCCTGGCAATGCGTGATGCGCTCCATCGCGCCTACGTGAATGCCCGCCTGATGTCCGCGATTCCCCTGAATGGCGTATGCGATAATTACAGCTGGGCAGAGGCCATCAGCCTGCTGCGCAACAACCGCGTGGTGATCCTCTCCGCCGGTACGGGTAACCCGTTCTTTACCACCGATTCCGCTGCCTGCCTGCGCGGTATCGAAATTGAAGCCGACGTGGTGCTGAAAGCGACCAAAGTAGACGGCGTGTTTACTGCCGACCCGGCAAAAGATCCTTCTGCGACCATGTACGATCAGCTGAGCTACAGCGAAGTGCTGGATAAAGAGCTGAAAGTGATGGATCTTGCCGCCTTCACGCTGGCTCGCGACCACAAACTGCCGATCCGAGTCTTCAACATGAACAAGCCTGGCGCACTGCGTCGCGTGGTCATGGGCGAAAAAGAAGGCACTTTGATCACGGAATAATTTCCGTCGACGATAAATACAGGTAAGATTCCGCTTTACTTTGTAGTGGTATCTTACCTGGACGCGCCTTTGGCGTTGTCATGAATTAAACGCGACTATACTTAGCACACCTGTAGCGCTGTGCTGGCGGATAGTCTGCCTGAGACAAGTTTTCAAGGATTCGTAACGTGATTAACGACATCAGAAAAGATGCTGAAGTACGCATGGACAAATGCGTAGAAGCGTTCAAAAACCAAATCAGCAAAATCCGTACTGGCCGTGCTTCCCCAAGCCTGCTGGATGGCATCATCGTAGAATACTACGGTACGCCAACCCCTCTGCGTCAGCTCGCGAGCGTGACGGTTGAAGATACCCGTACGCTGAAAATCAACGTCTTCGATCGCTCTATGAGCCCGGCCGTTGAGAAAGCGATCATGGCTTCTGACCTGGGTCTGAACCCAAGCTCAGCGGGTGCTGACATCCGCGTTCCGCTGCCTCCGCTGACGGAAGAGCGTCGTAAAGATCTCATCAAAGTGGTTCGCGGTGAAGCTGAGCAGGGTCGTGTTTCCGTGCGTAACGTGCGTCGCGATGCGAACGATAAAGTGAAAGCACTGCTGAAAGAAAAAGAGATCAGCGAAGATGACGATCGCCGTTCTCAGGACGACATTCAGAAAATGACCGACGCTGCCATCAAGAAAATTGATGCGGCGCTGGCAGAAAAAGAAGCGGAACTGATGCAGTTCTGATTTCTGTCGTACACTGATAAACGCCGTTCAGAGGGACTTCGGGTCTTGCTGGCGGCGTTTTGCTTTTATCTGGTCTAACTTTTTCGGGCATCTCATGAAGCATTTAACACTCCTCGGCTCAACCGGTTCCATTGGTTGCAGTACTCTCGACGTCGTCCGCCATAATCCTGAACTTTACACCGTGACAGCGCTGGTGGCCGGTAAGAATGTGCAGCGTATGGTCGAGCAGTGCCTGGAGTTTATGCCCCGCTATGCGGTGATGGATGACGAAGAGAGCGCACGCCTGCTAAAAGCCCAACTGCGTGAGAAGGGCAGCCGAACCGAGGTGCTGAGTGGCCAGCAGGCGGCCTGCGAGATGGCGGCGCTGGATGAGGTTGACCAGGTTATGGCGGCCATTGTCGGCGCAGCCGGGCTGCTGCCGACACTTGCTGCGATCGATGCCGGTAAAGATGTTTTGCTCGCCAATAAAGAGTCGCTGGTGACCTGCGGACGTCTGTTCATGGACGCGGTAATACAGCGCGGGGCGCGTCTTTTACCGGTCGACAGCGAGCACAACGCCATTTTTCAGAGTTTACCGCAACCTTTTCAACAGAACCTGGGGTACGCTGACCTGGAGCAGAATGGCGTTGTGTCGATTCTGCTTACCGGGTCTGGTGGCCCGTTCCGTGAAACGCCACTCTCTGAACTGCGCGCAATGACGCCGGATCAGGCGTGCCGTCATCCGAACTGGTCAATGGGGCGTAAAATCTCCGTGGATTCTGCCACCATGATGAACAAAGGTCTGGAATACATTGAAGCGCGCTGGCTGTTTAATGCGTCGGCGAAACAGATGGAAGTACTGATCCACCCGCAGTCGGTGATTCACTCGATGGTGCGCTATCAGGATGGCAGCGTGCTGGCACAGCTCGGCGAGCCGGATATGCGTACGCCTATTGCCCATTCAATGGCATGGCCGAACCGGGTGAAATCCGGCGTGAAGCCGCTTGATTTCTGTAAGCTCAGTTCTCTGACGTTCAGTGAACCAGACTACGATCGTTATCCTTGTCTGAAGCTTGCAATGAACGCCTTTGACCAGGGGCAGGCGGCGACGACGGCACTGAATGCAGCCAATGAAATTACCGTTGACGCATTTCTGAATCAGCAGATCCGTTTTACCGATATCGCGACCTTAAATTTATCGGTACTGGAAATGATTGATTTGCGTGAGCCACAAAGCGTGGAAGAGGTGCTGGCGGTGGATACAGCTGCTCGTGATATTGCGCGTAAACAGGTGACACGTCTCGCAAGCTGGTGATAAAGCAAGCACTAGTGGTCGTGCTATTTGTTAGCGTTGGGCTTCAGTGATATAGTCTGCGCCACCTGATCGCAGGAATTTGACTTTATGTGGTCAGGTAAGCCGTGGTTTGACACGGCTTTTTTATGTACAGGCTTAAGTATTCCTGAGTACCGTTAAATCCTTTCAGGGACAAAAAACGCGTTATGTTGTCTGCGAATCAACCAATAAGCGAAAACTTGCCAGCTCATGGCTGCCGTCATGTAGCAATCATTATGGATGGCAACGGGCGCTGGGCGAAAAGACAAGGGAAAATACGAGCCTTTGGGCATAAAGCGGGAGCGAAATCTGTTCGCCGCGCCGTCTCTTTTGCCGCCAATAACGGCATTGATGCGTTAACGCTCTATGCTTTTAGCAGTGAAAACTGGAATCGACCTCCGCAGGAAGTGACTGCGTTGATGGAATTGTTCGTGTGGGCGCTAGACAGCGAAGTAAAAAGCCTGCACCGCCACAACGTTCGCCTGCGCATCATTGGCGATACCAGTCGTTTTAACTCACGTTTGCAGGAGCGGATTCGTAAAGCAGAAGCGCTGACGGAAAATAATACCGGTCTGACGCTCAACGTTGCGGCGAATTACGGTGGACGCTGGGATATTATCCAGGGCGTTCGGCATCTGGCCGAACAGGTTCAGGAAGGGCTGTTGAGACCCGACCAGATTGATGAAGAGGCGCTGAGCAAGCAAATCTGCATGAATGAACTGGCACCTGTGGATTTGGTAATTAGGACAGGGGGGGAACATCGCATAAGTAACTTTCTGATATGGCAAATTGCCTATGCTGAACTTTACTTTACAGATGTTCTCTGGCCCGATTTTGATGAACAAGACTTTGAAGGTGCGCTGCATGCCTTTGCCAATCGAGAGCGTCGTTTCGGCGGCACCGAGCCAGGTGGCGACAAAGCCTGATGGGGGTAGCTTTTGCTGAAGTATCGCCTGATTTCCGCTTTTGTTTTAATACCCATTGTCATTGCGGCGCTGTTTTTACTGCCCCCGGTGGGATTCGCCATTGTCACGCTGGTAGTGTGCATGCTTGCCGCGTGGGAATGGGGACAGTTTAGCGGCTTTACCTCGCGCAGTCAGCGAGTATGGCTTGCGGTACTCTGTGGCTTTATCCTGGCCATAATGCTGTTTACGTTGCCTGAATATCACCATGATATTCATCAACCGCTGGTTGCCGGCTCCTTGTGGATGTCGTTGGCCTGGTGGGTTGTTGCGCTGTTGCTGGTGCTTTTTTATCCAGGTTCGGCCGCAATCTGGCGTCATTCAAAAGTGCTGCGACTGATTTTTGGTTTGCTCACCATTGTTCCGTTTTTCTGGGGCATGGTCGCGCTGCGCGCCTGGCACTATGACGAAAATCACTACAGCGGTGCGATCTGGCTGCTTTATGTGATGATTCTCGTCTGGGGGGCTGACTCCGGGGCCTATATGTTTGGTAAACTGTTTGGCAAACATAAGCTGGCACCAAAAGTTTCGCCGGGAAAAACCTGGCAAGGCTTCATCGGCGGCTTGTTTACGGCAGCGATCATCTCCTGGGGCTATGGCGTCTGGGCAGATCTGGCCGTGGCACCATCAATACTGCTGGTGTGCTCGATTTTTGCTGCACTTGCCTCAGTGCTCGGTGATTTAACCGAAAGTATGTTTAAGCGTGAAGCAGGGATTAAGGACAGCGGACATCTTATTCCAGGGCATGGCGGTATACTGGATCGCATTGACAGCCTGACAGCGGCTGTTCCAGTATTTGCTTGCCTGCTTTTACTGGTATTCGGGACGATTTAACGGAAGGTTTTATGCTGAGCATTCTCTGGAATCTGGCGGCGTTCATTGTTGCACTGGGTGTACTGATTACCGTGCATGAATTTGGCCATTTCTGGGTTGCTCGCCGTTGTGGTGTGCGGGTAGAGCGATTCTCCATTGGTTTTGGCAAATCACTCTGGACGCGCACCGACCGTCACGGCACGGAATTTGTCATCGCCCTTATCCCGCTTGGCGGCTACGTCAAAATGCTCGACGAACGTGTTGAGCCTGTCGCTCCCGAACTGCGACACAGTGCGTTTAACAACAAAACCGTTGGACAACGCGCCGCCATCATCGCTGCCGGACCGGTAGCCAACTTCATCTTTGCGATTTTCGCTTACTGGCTGGTGTTTATCATCGGCGTCCCTGGCGTGCGTCCGGTAGTGGGGGATATTGCCCCTGACTCCATCGCGGCGAGTGCGCAAATTACCTCCGGGATGGAACTTAAAGCGATTGATGGCATCGAAACCCCTGATTGGGATGCCGTGCGACTGCAGCTGGTAGCCAAAATTGGCGATCCGCAGACAACTATCAGCGTATCGCCGTTTGGGTCAGACGCGCGTCAGGACAAAGTACTGGATTTACGCCACTGGCGTTTCGAGCCAGACAAAGAGGATCCCGTCGCTGCGCTGGGCATTCGTCCCCGCGGCGCGCAGATTGAGCCGGTATTAGCCGAAGTACAGGCAAATTCGGCGGCGAGCAAAGCGGGTTTGCAAGCTGGCGACAGGATCGTTAAAGTCGATGGTCAAACATTAACAGAGTGGATGACCTTTGTTACTCTGGTGCGCGATAATCCGGGGACGTCCCTCGCGCTGGAAGTTGAAAGGCAAGGCAGTCCGCTTTCGCTGACGCTGATCCCGGATACGAAGTCGGTCGGCAAAAAGGCAGAAGGGTTTGCAGGCGTTGTGCCAAAAGTGATCCCGCTGCCAGATGAGTACAAGACAATACGCCAGTATGGGCCGTTTAGCGCCATTCTTGAAGCCACGGATAAAACATGGCAACTGATGAAGCTGACGGTCAACATGTTGGGGAAATTGATAACCGGTGATGTGAAACTGAACAACCTCAGTGGGCCAATCTCGATTGCTCAGGGGGCTGGGATGTCAGCGGAGTTCGGGGTGATTTACTATCTCATGTTCCTCGCGCTTATTAGCGTGAACCTTGGGATTATCAACCTGTTCCCGCTTCCCGTTTTAGACGGGGGTCATCTGCTGTTTTTAGCGATTGAAAAGCTAAAAGGCGGGCCGGTATCCGAGCGAGTTCAAGACTTTAGTTATCGCATTGGCTCGATTTTGCTGGTGCTGTTAATGGGGCTTGCACTTTTCAATGATTTCTCTCGGTTGTAAGAGAGTTAGTTAGGAAGAACGCATAATAACGATGGCGATGAAAAAGTTGCTCATAGCGTCGCTGCTGTTTAGCAGCGCCACCGTATACGGTGCTGACGGGTTCGTAGTGAAAGATATTCATTTCGAAGGCCTTCAGCGTGTCGCCGTTGGTGCGGCCCTCCTCAGTATGCCTGTGCGCCCCGGCGATACGGTTAATGATGAAGATATCAGTAACACCATCCGTGCTCTGTTTGCCACCGGCAACTTCGAGGACGTCCGTGTCCTGCGCGATGGTGATACGCTGCTGGTACAGGTAAAAGAACGTCCAACGATCGCCAGTATCACTTTCTCCGGCAACAAGTCGGTGAAAGATGACATGCTCAAGCAAAACCTTGAAGCATCGGGTGTTCGTGTGGGTGAATCTCTGGACCGCACAACCCTTTCAGACATTGAAAAAGGTCTGGAAGACTTCTACTACAGCGTCGGTAAATACAGCGCCAGCGTGAAAGCGGTTGTCACTCCGCTCCCGCGTAACCGTGTTGACCTGAAGCTGGTCTTCCAGGAAGGTGTTTCTGCGAAGATCCAGCAGATCAACATCGTGGGTAACCACGCGTTCAGCACCGACGAACTGATCTCGACCTTCCAGCTGCGCGATGAAGTGCCGTGGTGGAACGTGGTTGGCGATCGTAAATACCAGAAACAGAAGCTGGCGGGCGACCTTGAAACCCTGCGCAGCTACTATCTGGATCGCGGTTATGCCCGCTTCAACATCGACTCGACTCAGGTCAGTCTGACTCCGGACAAGAAAGGTATCTACATTACGGTTAACATCACTGAAGGCGATCAGTACAAGCTTTCTGGTGTTGAAGTGAGTGGTAACCTGGCGGGGCATTCTGCTGAGATCGAATCGCTGACCAAAATTCAGCCGGGCGATCTGTACAGCGGATCCAAAGTCACCAAAATGGAAGACAGCATTAAGAAGCTGCTCGGCCGCTATGGTTATGCCTATCCGCGCGTACAAACTCAGCCGGAAATCAACGATGCGGATAAAACCGTTAAGCTGCACGTTAACGTTGATGCGGGTAACCGTTTCTACGTGCGTAAGATCCGCTTCGTCGGTAATGACACCTCTAAAGACTCCGTTCTGCGTCGTGAAATGCGTCAGATGGAAGGGGCGTGGCTGGGCAGCGACCTGGTCGACCAGGGTAAAGAGCGTCTGAACCGTCTGGGCTATTTTGAAACCGTAGATACTGAAACTCAGCGTGTACCGGGCAGCCCGGATCAGGTTGATGTCGTTTATAAAGTGAAAGAGCGTAACACCGGTAGCTTTAACTTCGGCGTGGGCTACGGCACGGAAAGCGGCGTGAGTTTCCAGGTAGGCGTCCAGCAGGATAACTGGCTGGGTACGGGTTACTCTGTTGGTATTAACGGTACCAAAAACGACTACCAGACCTACTCTGAGTTCTCCGTTACCAACCCATACTTCACCGTTGACGGTGTGAGCCTGGGCGGTCGTATCTTCTATAACGACTTTAAAGCGGATGATGCAGATCTGTCTTCCTACACCAACAAAAGTTACGGTGTGGACGGAACGCTTGGCTTCCCGGTTAACGAATACAACACCCTGCGAGCGGGCTTAGGTTACGTGCATAACGACCTGTCCAACATGCAGCCGCAGGTGGCGATGTGGCGTTATCTGGATTCCATCGGCCAGTCGGCGAGTACCTCCAGCGATGACAACGGTTTTGCTGCAGATGACTTCACCTTCAACTATGGCTGGACCTACAACCGTCTTGACCGCGGTTTCTTCCCAACGGAAGGCTCTCGCGTCAACCTGAACGGTAAGGTGACCATTCCTGGTTCCGATAACGAGTTCTACAAGGTGACGCTGGATACCGCGTCCTACTTCCCGATTGATGACGATCACAAGTGGGTGGTGCTGGGTCGTACCCGTTGGGGCTATGGTGACGGTATCGGCAGTAAAGAGTTGCCGTTCTATGAGAACTTCTACGCGGGTGGTTCAAGCACCGTGCGTGGCTTCCAGTCTAACAACATTGGTCCGAAAGCGGTTTATTACGGCGGTAATGATGAAGATAACTGCGCAAGCCGTGATCCAAAACAAGTATGTAGCTCTGATGATGCTGTAGGCGGTAACGCCATGGCCGTGGCCAGCCTGGAGTTCATCACCCCAACGCCATTTATCAGTGATAAATACGCGAACTCCGTACGTACGTCCTTCTTCTGGGATGCGGGTACGGTGTGGGATACCAACTGGGAGAATACTGCCCAGATGCGCGCGGCTGGCGTTCCAGACTATAGCGATCCGGGCAATATTCGCATGTCTGCCGGTATCGCATTACAATGGATGTCACCGCTGGGGCCGTTGGTCTTCTCCTACGCCCAGCCGTTTAAGAAATACGATGGAGACAAAGCGGAGCAATTCCAGTTTAACATTGGTAAAACCTGGTAATAATTCGCTGCAATGGAATGCGTTGGCAGTGTAGCGCTGACAACCGGCGATCGGTAAAACGGTCGCCTTGCCACGCAAAGAACGGTACCTTCTGGTGCCAATGGGATGGTAAGGAGTTAATTGTGAAAAAGTGGTTATTAGCTGCAGGTCTCGGTTTAGCGATGGCAACTTCTGCTCAGGCAGCAGACAAAATCGCAATCGTCAACATGGGTAATTTGTTCCAGCAGGTCGCTCAGAAAACAGGTGTTTCTGCGACTCTGGAAAACGAATTCAAAGGCCGTGCGAGCGAACTGCAGCGTATGGAAGGCGATCTTCAGTCCAAAATGCAGCGTCTGCAGCGTGATGGTTCTACCATGAAAGCAAGCGATCGCAGCAAACTGGAAAAAGACGTTATGGCTCAGCGCCAGACCTTCTCCCAGAAAGCGCAGGCTTTCGAGCAGGATCGTCAGCGTCGTTCTAACGAAGAGCGCGGCAAGCTGGTGACTCGCATTCAGACTGCTGTTAAAGCAGTTGCTGCCGATCAGAGCATCGATCTGGTTGTTGATGCGAACGCCGTTGCTTTCAACAGCAGCGATGTTAAAGACATCACCGCTGATGTTCTGAAACAGGTTAAATAAGTAATGCCTTCAATTCGACTGGCTGATTTAGCTCAGCAGTTGGATGCAGAATTACACGGTGATGGCGATATCGTCATCACCGCTGTTGCGTCCATGCAATCTGCTAAAGCTGGCACGATTACCTTCATGGTAAGCCCTAAGTACCGTGAACAACTGGCTCAATGCCAGGCGTCAGCTGTTGTTCTGACGCAGGACGATCTTCCTTTTGCCACTGGAAGCGCGCTGGTAGTGAAAAATCCCTACCTGACGTATGCACGCATGGCTCAAATTCTTGATACCACGCCGCAGCCGGCGCAGAACATTGCTGCCAGTGCAGCGATTGATCCGACGGCTAAGCTGGGTAACAACGTGGCCGTTGGCGCGAATGCGGTTATTGAATCTGGCGTTGAGCTGGGCGATAACGTCGTCATTGGCCCCGGATGCTTCGTTGGGAAAAATACGAAAATCGGCGCTGGCACCCGTTTATGGGCCAATGTGTCCGTTTATCATGAAGTTGAAATCGGCGAAAATTGCCTCGTCCAGTCCAGTACCGTGATTGGTTCTGATGGCTTTGGTTACGCGAACGATCGCGGTAACTGGGTTAAGATCCCGCAGCTTGGTCGCGTTATTATTGGCGATCGCGTGGAGATCGGAGCCTGTACCACGATCGATCGTGGTGCACTCGACGACACGATCATTGGCAATGGTGTTATCATCGATAACCAGTGCCAGATTGCGCATAACGTTGTGATTGGCGACAATACCGCGGTTGCGGGGGGCGTCATCATGGCGGGCAGCCTGAAAATTGGTCGTTACTGCATGATTGGCGGCGCGAGCGTGATTAATGGTCATATGGAAATATGCGACAAGGTGACGGTGACGGGCATGGGCATGGTAATGCGTCCTATCACTGAACCTGGCGTCTATTCCTCCGGTATTCCGCTGCAACCCAACAAGGTATGGCGTAAAACAGCAGCTCTGGTGATGAACATTGATGATATGAGCAAGCGACTCAAGTCTCTTGAGCGTAAGATCGATCAACAAGACTAAACGTCACCCGTTTAACGCTATCTTTCCCGGCCTGTCGGCTTTCTAATAAACCGGCAGGCCGTGTTATTATTGTTATCAGTACATTTTGACAGGAAGAGTATTTTGACTACTGACACTCATACTCTGCATATTGAAGAGATTTTAGAACTTCTGCCGCACCGCTACCCGTTTTTGCTGGTAGACCGTGTGCTGGATTTTGAAGAAGGTCGTTTTCTGCGCGCAGTGAAAAATGTTTCCGTGAACGAGCCGTTCTTCCAGGGACACTTCCCGGGTAAGCCTATCTTCCCGGGTGTGTTGATTCTGGAAGCGATGGCTCAGGCTACCGGTATTCTGGCGTTTAAAAGCGTCGGTAAGCTGGAGCCGGGTGAACTGTATTACTTCGCAGGTATTGATGAAGCGCGCTTTAAGCGCCCTGTCGTACCTGGTGATCAGATGATCATGGAAGTCACTTTTGAAAAAACGCGTCGTGGCCTGACTCGCTTCAAAGGCGTAGCGCTGGTTGACGGCAAAGTTGTTTGCGAAGCGACGATGATGTGTGCTCGTAGCCGGGAGTCCTGATACGTGATTGATAAATCCGCCTTTATTCATCCTACCGCTATTGTGGAAACCGGTGCCATTATTGGCGCAAACGTCCACATTGGCCCGTTCTGTATTGTTGGACCCCATGTCGAAATTGGTGAGGGTACAGTACTGAAATCTCACGTTGTCGTGAATGGTCACACGACCATTGGCTGCAATAACGAGATCTATCAGTTCGCTTCCATCGGCGAAGTTAACCAGGATCTGAAATATGCTGGTGAGTCGACCCGTCTGGAAATTGGCGATCGTAACCGTATTCGCGAAAGCGTCACCATTCATCGTGGAACAGTGCAGGGTGGTGGGTTGACGAAGGTGGGCAGCGACAACCTGTTCATGGTGAATGCGCACATTGCGCACGACTGTGCCGTGGGCGATCGCTGTATTCTTGCCAACAACGCAACGCTGGCAGGACACGTATCGGTTGATGACTTCGCAATTATTGGCGGCATGACCGCAGTCCATCAGTTCTGCATCATTGGTGCACACGTGATGGTCGGCGGATGCTCCGGTGTGGCGCAGGACGTCCCGCCGTATGTGATTGCGCAGGGCAACCATGCCACGCCGTTTGGCGTGAACATCGAAGGCCTCAAGCGTCGTGGCTTTAGCCGCGAAGCGATTACTGCTATCCGCAACGCGTACAAGCTGCTGTACCGTAGCGGTAAAACGCTGGAAGAGGCGAAGCCGGAAATTGCCGAGCTGGCGAATAAGCATCCTGAAGTGAACGCGTTCATGGAGTTCTTTGACCGTTCCACGAGGGGTCTGATTCGTTAATGGTCGACAGTCGTCCGCTTACGATAGCCCTGGTCGCCGGAGAAACCTCCGGCGATATTCTTGGTGCAGGTCTCATCCGGGCGCTTAAGGCGCGCGTACCCAATGCTCGCTTTGTTGGCGTGGCAGGCCCGCTGATGCAGGCCGAAGGCTGTGAAGCCTGGTATGAAATGGAAGAGCTGGCCGTGATGGGCATCGTCGAGGTGCTGGGGCGCCTGCGACGCCTGCTGCATATTCGTGCCGATCTCACCCGCCGCTTTACCGAACTCAAACCCGATGTGTTTGTCGGTATCGATGCACCTGATTTCAACATTACCCTCGAAGGTAATCTGAAAAAGCAGGGCATCAAAACCATTCATTATGTCAGTCCGTCCGTGTGGGCGTGGCGACAGAAACGCGTTTTCAAAATCGGACGCTCCACCCATCTGGTGCTGGCTTTCCTGCCTTTCGAAAAAGCGTTTTACGACAGATTTAATGTTCCGTGCCGTTTTATCGGTCATACCATGGCGGATGCGATGCCGCTGGACCCGGATAAAAACGCGGCGCGAGACGTGCTGGGCATCCCGCATGATGTGCACTGTCTGGCGCTGCTGCCGGGCAGCCGTGGCGCAGAGGTCGAGATGCTGAGCGCTGATTTCCTGAAGACCGCGCAGATTCTTCGCCAGACCTGGCCCGATCTTGAAGTGGTCGTGCCGCTGGTGAATGCCAAACGCCGCGAGCAGTTTGAGCGTATCAAAGCCGACGTTGCCCCGGATCTTCACGTTCGTCTTCTCGACGGGAAAGGGCGGGAAGCCATGTATGCGAGCGATGCCGCGCTGCTGGCCTCCGGTACGGCGGCGCTGGAGTGTATGCTGGCGAAGTGCCCGATGGTGGTCGGTTATCGCATGAAGCCGTTTACCTTCTGGCTGGCAAAACGTCTGGTGAAAACGGATTATGTCTCCCTGCCAAACCTGCTTGCCGGGCGCGAGCTGGTTAAAGAGCTGTTGCAGGATGAGTGCCAGCCGCAGGCGCTTGCGGATGCCCTGCTGCCGCTGCTGGCCAACGGCAAGACCAGCCACCAGATGCACGATACTTTCCGTGAACTGCATCAGCAGATCCGTTGTAATGCTGATGAGCAGGCGGCTGATGCAGTGCTGGAGTTAGCAAAATGATGGAATTTACTTATCCCCACACGCACCTCGTTGCCGGAGTGGATGAAGTCGGGCGCGGCCCGTTGGTCGGTGCCGTGGTGACCGCGGCGGTGATCCTCGATCCAACGCGCCCGATTATGGGTCTGAACGACTCAAAAAAACTCAGTGAGAAGCGCCGTCTGGCGCTGTTCGATGAAATTAAAGAGAAGGCGCTGGCCTGGAGCGTCGGGCGCGCAGAGCCGAATGAAATCGACGATCTGAATATTCTGCACGCCACGATGCTGGCAATGCAGCGAGCCGTTGCTGGCCTGAAGGTTGTGCCAGAATATGTGCTGATCGACGGTAACCGTTGCCCGGCGCTGCCGATGCCTTCGATGGCCGTCGTTAAAGGCGACAGCCGCGTCGCAGAGATCAGTGCAGCGTCTATTATTGCCAAAGTGACGCGCGACGCCGAAATGGCCGCGCTGGACCTCACTTATCCCGCGTATGGTTTCGCCCAGCATAAGGGATATCCAACGGCTTTCCATCTGGAAAAGCTGGCTGAACATGGCGCAACTGAACATCATCGGCGCAGCTTTGGCCCGGTGAAGCGCGCGCTGGGACTGGTGTCCTGAATCAAGACGCAAGCAATTAAGTAACGCGGGATCTGAAGATGGCTGAACCACGTTTCGTACACCTGCGGGTGCATAGCGACTACTCCATGATCGATGGGCTGGCAAAGACCGGGCCGCTGGTAAAAAAGGCGGCCTCGCTTGGCATGCCTGCGCTGGCGATCACCGATTTTACCAACCTGTGCGGCCTGGTTAAGTTCTACGGGACGGCGCATGGCGCGGGGATGAAGCCTATCGTCGGTGCGGATTTCCATGTGCAGAGCGATCTCATCGGCGATGAACTGACGCAAATCTCCGTGTTGGCGATGAACAATACGGGTTACCAAAACCTCACTCTGCTTATCTCAAAAGCCTATCAGCGCGGTTATGGGGCGCTGGGTCCGTGGATTGACAGGGAATGGCTGGCTGAGCTGAACGAAGGGCTGCTGCTGATCTCCGGCGGCCGTATGGGCGATGTCGGTAAATCACTGCTGCGCGGTAACAGCGCGCTGGTGGATCAGTGCGTCTCGTTCTATGAAGAGTACTTCCCGAATCGTTACTATCTGGAGCTGATTCGCACCGGCCGCCAGGATGAAGAGAACTATCTGCACGCTGCTGTCGCACTGGCAGAAGAGCGCGGCTTGCCTGTGGTGGCAACGAATGACGTGCGTTTCCTGGAGTCCGGCGATTTTGACGCGCATGAAATTCGCGTCGCTATCCACGATGGCTTCACTCTCGACGATCCAAAGCGTCCTCGGAACTACTCATCGCAGCAGTATATGCGCAGCGAAGAGGAGATGTGCGAGCTCTTCTCTGACATTCCGGAAGCGCTGGAAAACAGCGTAGAGATTGCCAAGCGCTGTAACGTGACCGTGCGCCTCGGCGAATACTTCCTGCCGCAGTTCCCGACCGGGGACATGACCACGGAAGATTTCCTGGTCATGAAATCGAAAGAAGGTCTGGAAGAGCGTCTCGAATTCCTGTTCCCGGATGAAGAAGAGCGTAAAAAACGTCGTCCGGAGTATGACGAACGCCTGGATATTGAACTCCAGGTGATTAACCAGATGGGCTTCCCGGGCTACTTCCTGATTGTAATGGAGTTTATCCAGTGGTCGAAGGATAACGGCGTGCCGGTAGGTCCAGGCCGTGGCTCGGGTGCGGGCTCACTGGTGGCGTATGCGCTGAAAATTACCGACCTCGATCCGCTGGAATTTGACCTGCTGTTCGAACGTTTCCTTAACCCGGAACGTGTTTCCATGCCCGACTTCGACGTCGACTTCTGCATGGAAAAACGCGACCAGGTGATTGAGCACGTGGCCGATATGTACGGTCGTGACGCGGTTTCGCAGATCATTACCTTCGGTACCATGGCGGCGAAAGCGGTTATCCGCGACGTGGGCCGCGTGCTGGGCCACCCGTACGGTTTTGTCGATCGTATTTCAAAGCTGGTGCCGCCCGATCCGGGCATGACGCTGGCAAAAGCCTTTGAAGCCGAACCTCAGCTGCCGGAAATCTACGAAGCTGATGAAGAGGTAAAAGCGCTGATCGACATGGCGCGCAAGCTGGAAGGCGTGACGCGTAACGCCGGTAAGCATGCGGGGGGCGTGGTTATCGCCCCGACCAAAATCACCGACTTTGCGCCGCTCTACTGCGACGAAGCGGGCCAGCACCCGGTCACCCAGTTCGATAAAAACGACGTGGAATACGCCGGGCTGGTGAAGTTCGACTTCCTCGGCCTGCGCACGCTGACCATCATCAACTGGGCGCTGGAGATGATCAACGCCCGCCGCGAGAAGAACGGCGAGCCGCCGCTGGATATTGCGGCCATCCCGCTGGATGACAAGAAAAGTTTCGACATGCTGCAGCGCTCGGAGACGACAGCCGTCTTCCAGCTTGAATCCCGCGGCATGAAAGATCTGATTAAACGCCTGCAGCCCGACTGCTTCGAAGATATGATCGCGCTGGTGGCCCTGTTCCGTCCGGGCCCGCTGCAGTCAGGGATGGTGGATAACTTTATCGACCGTAAACACGGGCGCGAAGAGATTTCCTACCCGGACGTGCAGTGGCAGCATGAAAGCCTGAAACCGGTGCTGGAGCCGACCTACGGCATCATCCTGTATCAGGAACAGGTCATGCAGATCGCCCAGGTGCTTTCCGGCTATACCCTTGGCGGCGCGGACATGCTGCGTCGTGCGATGGGTAAGAAAAAGCCGGAAGAGATGGCCAAGCAGCGCTCCATCTTTGAAGATGGGGCGAAGAAAAACGGCGTCGATGGCGAACTGGCGATGAAAATCTTCGACCTGGTGGAGAAATTCGCCGGGTACGGATTTAACAAATCTCACTCCGCCGCCTATGCTTTGGTTTCGTATCAAACGCTGTGGCTCAAGGCCCACTATCCCGCTGAGTTTATGGCGGCGGTAATGACCGCCGATATGGACAACACTGAAAAGGTGGTTGGCCTGGTGGACGAGTGCTGGCGCATGGGGCTGAAGATCCTGCCGCCGGATATTAACTCGGGTCTGTACCATTTCCACGTTAACGATGACGGGGAGATCGTCTACGGGATCGGCGCGATAAAAGGCGTGGGTGAGGGGCCGATCGAGGCGATCATCGAAGCGCGTAATAACGGCGGCTACTTCCGTGAGCTGTTCGATCTGTGCGCCCGTACCGATACCAAAAAACTGAACCGCCGCGTGCTGGAAAAACTGATCATGTCTGGCGCGTTTGACAGGCTGGGGCCACACCGTGCCGCGCTGATGAACTCGCTCGGCGATGCGCTTAAAGCTGCAGATCAGCATGCAAAAGCGGAAGCCATTGGACAGGCGGATATGTTCGGCGTGCTGGCGGAAGAGCCAGAGCAGATCGAGCAGTCCTATTCCAACTGCCAGCCGTGGCCAGAACAGGTGGTGCTGGATGGAGAGCGGGAAACGTTAGGTCTGTACCTGACGGGTCACCCGATCAACCAGTATCTTAAAGAAATTGAGCGCTATGTCGGCGGCCACAGGCTCAAAGACATGCATCCGACAGAACGTGGTAAGATCACCACGGCTGCGGGGCTCGTGATTGCTGCAAGGGTAATGGTCACCAAGCGCGGCAATCGTATCGGCATCTGTACGTTAGATGACCGTTCCGGGCGTCTGGAGGTGATGCTGTTCACCGACGCGCTGGATAAATACCAGCAATTGCTGGAAAAAGACCGCATACTTATCGTCAGCGGACAGGTCAGCTTTGATGACTTCAGCGGGGGGCTTAAAATGACCGCCCGCGAAGTGATGGACATTGACGAAGCCCGGGAAAAATATGCTCGCGGGCTTGCTATCTCGCTGACGGACAGGCAAATTGATGACCAGCTTTTAAACCGACTCCGTCAGTCTCTGGAACCCCACCGCTCGGGGACCATTCCAGTACATCTCTACTATCAGAGGGCGGATGCACGTGCGCGGTTGCGCTTTGGTGCAACGTGGCGTGTCTCTCCGAGCGATCGTTTACTGAACGATCTCCGTGGCCTCATTGGTTCGGAGCAGGTGGAACTGGAGTTTGACTAATACAGGAATACTATGAGTCTGAATTTCCTTGATTTCGAACAGCCGATTGCTGAGCTGGAAGCGAAAATCGATTCTCTGACAGCGGTAAGCCGTCAGGATGAAAAACTGGATATTAACATCGACGAAGAAGTGCATCGTCTGCGCGAAAAAAGCGTAGAGCTGACGCGCAAAATCTTTGCCGATCTCGGCGCATGGCAGATCGCGCAGCTGGCGCGTCATCCACAGCGTCCGTACACCCTGGATTATGTCCGCCTGGCGTTTGACGAATTTGACGAACTGGCAGGAGACCGCGCATACGCTGACGATAAAGCTATCGTTGGCGGTATCGCGCGTCTGGACGGACGTCCGGTGATGATCATTGGTCACCAGAAAGGCCGTGAAACCAAAGAGAAGATCCGTCGTAACTTCGGTATGCCAGCACCAGAAGGCTACCGTAAGGCCCTGCGTCTGATGGAGATGGCTGAGCGTTTCAACATGCCAATCATCACCTTCATCGACACCCCGGGTGCATATCCAGGCGTAGGCGCGGAAGAGCGCGGCCAGTCTGAAGCTATCGCACGCAACCTGCGCGAGATGTCTCGCCTGAAGGTTCCGGTCATCTGTACCGTTATCGGTGAGGGTGGTTCCGGCGGTGCGCTGGCGATTGGCGTGGGCGATAAAGTGAATATGCTACAGTACAGCACCTATTCCGTTATCTCCCCGGAAGGCTGTGCGTCCATTCTGTGGAAAAGCGCCGACAAAGCGCCGCTGGCCGCGGAAGCGATGGGCATCATTGCGCCGCGTCTGAAAGAGCTGAAGCTGATCGACACCGTTATCCCGGAGCCTCTGGGCGGCGCGCATCGTAAGCCGGAAGTGATGGCTGCTTCCCTGAAAGCACAGCTGCTGGCCGACCTGGCCGATCTGGACGTCCTGAGCAAAGAAGACCTGCTCAACCGTCGTTACCAGCGTCTGATGACCTACGGTTACGCGTAAGCTTCACAATTATCTGAAAAGCCGCACATTGTTGCGGCTTTTTTTATACCTGCCGTTTACCTTAACTATGCTTATCTGATGTTTTTCAAGGAGGTAAACCATGAACATCATTGCCATCATGGGGCCACACGGCGTCTTTTATAAAGACGAGCCCATCAAGGAGCTGGAGCAAGCTCTTAAAGCACGCGGATATCAGCTAATCTGGCCGCAAAACAGCGCCGATCTGCTGAAATTCATCGAACATAATCCGCGCATCTGTGGCGTGATATTCGACTGGGACGAATACGACATGGAGTTGTGCAGCGAGATCAACAGGCTGAATGAATACCTTCCGCTCTACGCCTTTATCAACACTCACTCGACCATGGACGTCAGCGCGCACGATATGCGCATGGCGCTGTGGTTCTTCGAATACGCGCTCGGCGTGGCCGAGGACATTGCGACCCGCATTCAGCAGTACACCGGTGAATACCTGGATAACATCACGCCGCCGTTTACGCGCGCGCTGTTCACCTATGCGAAAGAGGGGAAATACACCTTCTGTACGCCGGGACACATGGCCGGAACGGCCTATCAAAAAAGCCCGGTGGGGTGCCTGTTCTATGATTTCTTCGGCGGCAACACCCTGAAAGCAGACGTGTCGATTTCAGTGACAGAACTGGGTTCTCTGCTGGATCACACCGGCCCACATCTTGAAGCTGAAGAGTATATCGCCCGCACCTTTGGCGCCGAGCAGAGCTATATGGTGACCAACGGCACCTCGACCTCGAACAAAATCGTCGGGATGTACGCCGCGCCAACCGGAAGCACGTTGCTGATTGACCGTAACTGCCATAAATCGCTGGCGCACCTGCTGATGATGAGCGACGTCGTCCCGATCTGGCTGTCACCCACGCGTAACGCGCTCGGTATCCTCGGCGGCATTCCGCGCCGGGAGTTCACGCACCAGGCCATCGAAAGTAAGGTTGCGGCGATCCCCGACGCAAGGTGGCCTGTCCATGCGGTAATCACCAACTCCACCTATGACGGTCTGCTGTATAACACGAACTGGATCAAGCAGACGCTGGACGTACCGTCGATCCACTTCGATTCCGCGTGGGTGCCCTATACCAACTTCCACCCGATTTACTCGGGCAAAAGCGGGATGAGCGGCGAGCGCGTGCCGGGCAAGGTCTTTTTCGAAACGCAGTCGACGCACAAAATGCTGGCCGCGTTTTCGCAGGCTTCGTTAATCCATATTAAAGGCGAGTACGACGAGGATACGTTTAACGAAGCCTTTATGATGCACACCACCACCTCACCGAGCTATCCGCTGGTGGCCTCTATCGAGACGGCGGCGGCGATGCTGCGCGGCAATCCGGGTAAACGCCTGATTAACCGCTCGGTGGAACGGGCGCTGCATTTCCGTAAAGAGGTCCAGCGGCTGAAGGATGAGGCCGACGGCTGGTTCTTCGATATCTGGCAGCCGGAAGAGATCGACGAGGCGGAGTGCTGGCCCGTCGCGCCGGGAGAGAGCTGGCACGGCTTCCGGGATGCCGATGCGGACCACATGTTTCTCGATCCTGTTAAGGTGACGATCCTGACGCCGGGCATGGACGAACAGGGCGTGATGGGCGAGGAGGGGATCCCTGCTGCACTGGTAGCGAAGTTCCTTGACGAGCGCGGCGTGGTGGTGGAAAAAACCGGTCCTTACAATCTGCTGTTCCTGTTCAGCATCGGGATCGATAAAACACGGGCGATGGGTTTGCTCCGCGGGCTGATGGAGTTCAAGCGCGCCTATGATCTCAACCTGCGGGTGAAGAACATGCTGCCGGATCTCTACGCGGAAGATCCTGACTTTTACCGCAACATGCGCATTCAGGATCTGGCCCAGGGGATCCACCGGCTGATCCGCCAGCACGATCTGCCGCGCCTGATGCTCCAGGCGTTTGACGTCCTGCCTGATATGAAGCTGACGCCGCACAAAGCCTGGCAGCGGCAGGTGAAAGGCGAAGTCGAAACCGTTGAGCTGGAAAATCTGGTCGGGCGGGTATCGGCCAACATGATCCTGCCGTATCCGCCGGGCGTGCCGCTGCTGATGCCGGGTGAGATGATCACCGAGGAGAGCCGGGCGGTGCTCGATTTTCTGCTGATGCTCTGTTCGGTAGGACGTCACTATCCAGGCTTTGAAACGGATATCCACGGCGCGAAACGCGATGAAAACGGCGTGTACTGGGTGCGAGTCCTAAAATAAAGGTGACCGCTTGCCAGGTGTGGGTTTTCGGTTGTAACGTTCAGGCATCATAAAAAGGAGAAGCTATGCTGGGTTTAAAAGCGGTTCACCATATTGCGATCATCGCCACCGATTACGCGAAAAGTAAGGCCTTCTACTGCGACATTCTTGGCTTTACGCTCATGAGCGAGGCCTACCGCGAGGAGCGTGACTCCTGGAAGGGCGATCTCGCGCTAAACGGGCAGTATGTGATTGAGCTGTTCTCTTTTCCTTTCCCGCCTTCGCGTCCGTCCCGCCCGGAAGCCTGCGGCCTGCGTCATCTGGCTTTCAGCGTTGATGACCTTGATAGCGCAGTAAAACATCTGGAAGCCCACGGCGTGGCCTGTGAAGCGATTCGCGTCGATCCGTTTACCGATAAGCGTTTCACCTTTTTCAACGATCCGGACGGCCTGCCGCTGGAGCTTTACCAGCAGTAATGTTTGTCCTGTGTGATAATGCCCGCTCAGTTCGGGCATTTTTTATGTGTAATTTCCTATGACCTTACCTGCTATCGCACAAGCCGTTTCACCGTACCGCCAGCTGCTGGTGGGGTTTAGCGGTGGCCTGGATTCCACCGTGTTGCTACATCGCCTTAAGTGCTGGCGCGACCGGGACCCTGGCGTCCAGCTTCGGGCTATACATATCCACCACGGACTAAGCCGTCATGCAGAGGAGTGGGTGGCGCACTGTGAAGCTTTGTGTGAGGCGTGGGCTATCCCGCTCATCGTTGAGCGCGTCACGCTTGCTGATGAAGGATTGGGTATTGAGGCGCAGGCGCGTAAAGCCCGCTATACCGCTTTTGCCGGCGTATTGCTGCCCGGCGAAGCGCTGGTCACGGCGCAGCATCTGGACGATCAGTGCGAAACTTTTTTGCTGGCGCTTAAGCGTGGCAGCGGACCCGCGGGGCTTTCCGCCATGCCGGCGCGTTCTGATTTTGCCGGAACGCAATTATTACGGCCGCTGCTTGGCGAGACACGCGCGTCGCTGGAAGCCTGGGCGCGGGAACATCAGCTGAGCTGGATCGAAGATGAGAGCAACCAGGACGATAGCTACGATCGTAACTTCCTGCGTCTGCGCGTCCTCCCGCTTTTAAGCGAGCGCTGGCCGCATTTCGCCGACGCGACGGCAAGAAGCGCCATGCTGTGTGCCGAACAGGAGAGCCTGCTGGATGAGTTACTCAGCGAGGAGCTGTCTGACCTCATTTCAGAAGACGGAGCGCTGGCAATTGCGCCTCTGGAGGCGATAAGCCCGGCGCGTCGGGCCGCGCTGTTACGTCGCTGGCTCGCCACGCATCATGCTGCGATGCCGTCGCGGGCAATGCTTAGCCGTATCTGGGACGAAGTCGCGCAGGCGCGGGAAGATGCTTCCCCCTGCGTACACCTGAGTGGATATGAGGTCAGACGCTATAAAGGCAAACTCTGGTGGGTAAAATACTCCCCCTCGCTGACCGATGTGGTGCTTCACTGGACCTCACCAGAGGCACCGCTGATATTGCCCCAGGACGCGGGGAGTGTCTCTCTGATGCCGACTGGTCATGTGCGTCTGCCAAAGCCCGGTGAACCCGTCAGCGTGCGCTTTAAGGCTGGCGGCTTGCTGCATATCGTCGGACGCAACGGGGGACGGAAGCTGAAAAAGATATGGCAAGAGTACAACGTGCCGCCGTGGCTGCGCGACACCACGCCGCTGCTGTTCTACGGTGAAACGCTGATTGCTGCTGCAGGGGTGTTCATCACGGAAGAGGGGTGGACAGAAGAGGGTGCCAGCTTCGAGTGGCGGAAAGCGTAACGGGCAGCCCGGCTGCCCGTTAGTGTCATCAGGATTCGCTCACCACGACGGTGCCGATTTGCGGGTGGCTGAAGCTGGCTATTTTGTCCAGACGCAGCTCGCGCGTCGCACCAGCATCTTCCACGACCAGGTATTCCACATTCTTGCGTGAAAGCAGATCGCTGGCCTTCGCCTTCAACACTTCGCCATCTTTTAGCTCCAGCGTCAGTATTAAATGATGCTGGCAGGCGAGTTCGAGGTTGTCATAGTCATCACAATTGATGGGTTGATAAGTATCATTCATCGACATAATCGCTCACCAGTAAATTCGCCGCAGCATACGCTGCTTTTTCCCTGACCGACTCTGAAAGGCTCTCATCAGAGGCCACTTCATTAAGCACCTTCAATACACAGCCCAACGCGTCCGGGACATACCCCAGATCTCCGCTGGCGATTTCCGCATACCGTTTGCGAATTAACTCACAATAATTATTCACATCCCCTCCCGCCAGCGCACTGACTTACTGTGAGATATCATTAAGCCTACGAAGATAAACTCGGTTTAGCAAGGTGACTATACCATACTCATCTAAGCAATATCAGCGCCTTGATAGCGGTGTATTTATTACTCCGTAACAGCCTTTTGCCTCCGTTTTCGCTACAATGTGCGGCTGATTCGAATGGAGTTCTCTCATGGCGCTGAAAGCGACAATTTATAAAGCAGTGGTCAACGTGGCCGATCTTGATCGCAACCAGTTTCTGGACGCGTCGCTTACGCTGGCACGCCACCCCTCCGAAACACAGGAGCGTATGATGCTGCGCCTGCTGGCGTGGATTAAGTATGCTGATGAACGTCTGCAGTTTACCCGTGGGTTAAGCGCGGAAGACGAGCCTGAAGCCTGGCTGCGCAACGACCATCTGGGGATCGATTTATGGATTGAACTCGGTCTGCCGGATGAGCGCAGGATTAAAAAGGCGTGTACTCAGTCTGCGGAAGTGGCGTTATTCGCCTATAACCAGCGCGCGGCGGAGATTTGGTGGCAGCAAAATAAGAATAAATGCGCGCAGTTTAAAAATCTCGCCGTCTGGTATCTGGATGATGAACAGCTGGCGCAGCTGAGCGAGTTCGCCAGCCGGACGATGGCGCTGCAGGCAACGATTCAGGACGGAGCCATCTGGCTTTCTGATTCTCAGAATAATCTGGAAATTCATCTGACAGCCTGGCAGCCTGCGCCATGATCGTCTTGTCCCGAAGCGTCAGCATCCCTGATAGCGAGCTGGAGATCGCCGCCATCCGTGCTCAGGGCGCGGGCGGGCAGCACGTCAACAAGGCGTCGACGGCTATCCATTTGCGTTTTGACATTCGGGCCTCAAGCCTGCCAGAGTATTATAAAGAAAGTCTGCTTGCCGCCAGCCATCATCTGATTACCAGCGATGGCGTGATTGTGATCAAAGCCCAGGAGTACCGCAGCCAGGAATTAAACCGGGAAGCGGCGCTAGCCAGGCTGGTGGCGGTCATCAAAGAGTTAACGGCAGTACAAAAAAGCCGCCGGGCAACGCGGCCAACCCGCGCATCGAAAGAGCGTCGGCTGTCCTCGAAAGCCCAAAAATCCACAGTGAAAGCATTACGCGGTAAAGTTCGTCGCCCGATGGAGTGACGAAAGGGAACACAATTTTCATAAGGAATTCATTGTGAAAAAAGCATTATTTTCAGCGCTGGCAGTGAGTACACTGTTTGCGCTTTTCGGGTGTAACAACCGTTCTGAAACGCAGGTTTTGCAGCCAGCGCAGAATGAAGAGTTAAAGCCAATGCAGCAGAGCTGGCGCGGCGTATTGCCTTGCGCGGACTGCGAAGGCATTGAAACGTCACTGTTCCTGCAAAAAGACGGTACCTGGGTGATGAACCAGCGCTACCAGGGGGCGAAAGAACCCTCTTCATTTGCCACCTACGGGACATGGGCGCGTACGGCGGAGAAGCTGGTCCTGACGGATACCTCCGGTGACAAAACCTGGTTCCGCCCAAAAGGTGAGAACATGGAAATGCTCGACCGGGAAGGCAATCCGATTGAATCCCAGCTCAACTACACGCTGACGCCGGTGAAAGCGTCGCTGCCAGCCACGCCAATGGCGATGCGGGGGATGTATTTCTATATGGCGGATGCGGCGATCTTTACCGACTGCGCTACCGGTAAGAAAGTCAGCGTGGCAAACAATGCGCAGCTTGAACGTGATTACGCCGTGGCGCGCGGCAATGACAGCAAGCCGGTATTGCTGACGGTTGATGGCCACTTTACGCTGGAGCCAAACCCGGATAGCGGGGAGATGGTGAAAACGCTGGTGGCAGATAAAGACGCGAAGTTTGTCGCGGGTAAAGACTGTAACAGTAAATAAATTGACGTTGAGCCATTAAAAAACCCCGCCAGAGCGGGGTTTTTTGTTTAGCCTTTGATGGCTTTCACCAGGTAATCAAGAATATCGCCGGTCTTGATCATCTGTTTTTCGCCGCTGCGACGGTATTTGTATTCAATCTCTTCGCTGTCGAGGTTACGGTCGCCGATGACGACGGTGTGCGGGATACCGATCAGTTCCATATCGGCAAACATCACGCCCGGACGCTCTTTACGGTCATCCATCAGCACTTCGATACCCTGAGCGCGCAGCTCGGCGTACAGCTTCTCGGCCAGCTCCTGCACGCGGTAAGACTTGTGCATGTTCATTGGCAGAATGGCCACCTGGAACGGCGCGATATTGTCCGGCCAGACGATGCCGCGCTCGTCGTAGTTCTGCTCGATGGCCGCAGCCACCACGCGCGTTACCCCGATACCGTAGCAGCCCATGGTCAGGATCTGGTTACGGCCATCTTCACCCTGAACGGCGGCGTTCAGCGCACGAGAGTATTTATCACCCAGCTGGAAGATGTGGCCCACTTCGATACCGCGCTTGATCATCAGCGTACCCTGGCCGTCCGGGCTTGGGTCGCCTGCAACCACGTTACGGATGTCTGCCACTTCTGGCGTCGCCACGTCGCGATCCCAGTTAATGCCGAAGTAATGTTTACCGTCGATGTTAGCACCCGCGGAGAAGTCGCTCATTGCAGCAACCGTGCGGTCAATAACGACAGGAACCGGCATATTCACCGGACCGAGAGAGCCTGGGCCGGCATTCACGACGGCGCGGATTTCCGCTTCCGTGGCGAACGTCAGCGGGCTGGCGACCTGCGGCAGCTTTTCGGCTTTCACTTCGTTCAGTTCATGATCGCCACGCACCAGCAGGGCAACCAGCGGGTAAGCGCTGCCTTCGGTGGATTTCACCAGCAGCGTTTTCACGGTTTTCTCGACTGGCAGACTGAACTGCTCAACCAGCTCGGCGATGGTTTTCGCATTTGGCGTATCAACCAGCGTCATCTCTTGCGTTGCCGCGCCGCGAGGTTCTTTTGGTGCCAGCGCTTCTGCAAATTCGATGTTCGCCGCGTAGTCTGAAGAGTCAGAGAAGATCACATCGTCTTCACCGCTCTGCGCCAGAACCTGGAACTCATGGGACGCGCTACCGCCGATGGAGCCGGTATCAGCCTGCACAGCGCGGAAATCCAGACCCATGCGGGAGAAGATTTTGCTGTAAGCCTCGTACATTTTGTCGTAGGTCTCTTGCAGCGATTCCTGTGACGTATGGAAAGAGTAGGCATCTTTCATCAGGAATTCGCGAGAGCGCATCACGCCGAAACGTGGGCGCACTTCGTCACGGAACTTGGTCTGGATCTGGAAGAAGTTCAGCGGCAGCTGTTTGTAAGAGCTCAGCTCGTTACGAATCAGATCGGTAATGACTTCTTCATGCGTTGGACCGAGAACGAACGGACGCTCGCCGCGATCGACGAAGCGCAGCAGTTCTGGGCCATATTGCTCCCAACGACCGCTCTCCTGCCACAGGTCAGCGGGCTGAACGACGGGCATGGACACCTCGATAGCACCGGCGTTGTTCATCTCTTCACGCACGATGTTTTCGACTTTTTTCAGGACGCGCACGCCGGTCGGCAGCCAGGTGTATAACCCGGAGGCCAGCTTGCGGATCATCCCGGCGCGCAGCATCAGCTGATGGCTGATCACTTCGGCGTCGGCAGGTGTCTCCTTCAGAGTGGAGAGCAGATATTGGCTAGTACGCATGTTGTTACGGTTCCATTTCGACGATTGGAACAGGCTGAAACGCCAGCCTGACACAAAAAAAGTGGTTTAGTTTACCAGTGTGGCAAAGATGCCAAAAGAGAGGAGAACAAAATTACCTGGGTTCAAGGGCAAACACTTCGAAACCTGCCCCAGTGACGCGCCAGCGCACGTTAAAATCCAGCAGCCAGACGGCGTACGTCTTTCCTGCTTCCTCTTCTTTACGGTAGGCCGGACGGGGGTCCTGTGCCAGAACTTCAGTGATGAAATGCCGTAAGCGAGGATAGCGTTTCTCCAGCTGACTCAGCTGTAAGGCTATCTCAGGCGTAAACGAGACTGGCATATCCGCCTGCGGTGCGTCCTGAGCGTAGCTTGCACGCGCATTCGGGAGGGATTCGGCGAAAGGCAAATAGGGTTTAATGTCGATAACCGGCGTGCCGTCAACCAGGTCCAGGCTGCCCAGCTCAAGGATGACCTGATCCTTCTGGCAACGTATGCCTTTCAGTTCAACCAGCGACATCCCGATCGGATTTGGGCGGAAGGTCGAACGAGTCGCAAACACGCCCATTCTCGCATTTCCGCCCAGGCGCGGGGGACGCACGGTGGGACGCCAGCCGCCTTCCATTGTCTGGTGAAAAACAAATACCACCCATAAGTGACTGAAAGACTCGAGCCCGCGTACCGCATCGGCCTGGTTATAAGGTGCCTGAAGATGAAGCTCGCCGCTGCCGCTGGTGACCAGACCGGGCTGGCGGGGCACGGCGAACTTCTCTTTATACGGAGAGTGGATAACGCCTATTTGCTCAAACTGAAATGCACTCATTTCGCCGTAATGTTCAGCGCAGAACCGATGCAAACCGCCTGACGGTAGCAGCCCGGCGTGCCGCTGGTGACTTCGCAGCTGTGCAGCAGCACCGCGTTAGCTTTCATTTTTGCGGCGTTAATCTGCATGCGTTTACGCGCAGTCGGGATATTCGGTGGAGAGTCCTGATTGGTTGCCTGACAGGATTCACCGCTCACTTCACCCAGTTCACGGAACGGTTTGCCGACCAGTTCGTCAGCCTTGGTGATAATGCGAACCGGCGCAGGGCGAACCACTTTCGGTTTTGCAGGCTCTGTTTTTGGCGGGGTTGCCGTGCTTTGAACGGGTTCAACAGGAGATCTGCTTAGCATAGAACAGCCGCTCAGCATGAGTGCTAAAAGACAGATCGGTAAAGCACGCATAATAATTCCTCAATGGATAATCAAAACGTCAGATATTGAATCAGGTGACTGCACAAATGACAAGACGGGCATAAGCCCGTCCTGATGATATTACACTGAGGTGAGATTACCAGCCTTTAACAGCGCCGCCGTTAAACACTTTGTTGGCTTCCTGGTAAACTTCGTCTGACTGATAGGCCTGGACGAACTTCTTCACGTTTTCCGCGTCTTTGTTATCTTCGCGAGTCACGATCAGGTTAACGTACGGAGAGTCTTTATCTTCAACGAAGATACCGTCTTTCGCTGGCGTCAGGCCAATCTGGCTGGCGTAAGTGGTGTTGATAACGGCCAGGGCGATCTGCGCATCGTCCAGAGAACGCGGCAGCTGCGGTGCTTCCAGTTCAACAATTTTCAGATTTTTCGGGTTCTCGGTGACATCCAGAACGGTTGGCAGCAGGCCAACGCCGTCTTTCAGTTTGATCAGGCCCACTTTCTGCAGCAGCAGCAGGGAGCGTCCGAGGTTGGTTGGATCGTTAGGCACGGCTACCTGAGAACCCGGCTGCAGTTCGTCCAGCGATTTAATTTTCTTGGAGTAGCCTGCAATCGGGTAGACGAAGGTGTTACCGACACCTACCAGTTTATAGCCGCGATCTTTGATCTGCTGATCCAGGTATGGCTTATGCTGGAAGGCGTTGGCGTCGATATCGCCTTTGCTCAGCGCTTCGTTCGGCAGAACGTAATCGTTGAAGGTTACGAGCTCAACGTCCAGACCGTATTTTTCTTTCGCCACTTTCTGAGCAACTTCAGCAACCTGCTGTTCTGCACCTACGATAACGCCCACTTTAATATGGTTTGGATCTTTTTCGTCCTGACCGCAACCCACCAGTGCCAGAGAGCCAATCAGCGCGCCTACTGCTGCAAAGGTCTTTAATTTAAACGCCATGTTTTATCCTTAACTCGTCGAGTTTGTGTTGTGTGTAACGTTATTTGTGAGTAACAGCCCGGACGATGCGATCGCCAGAGAACTGGATTAAGTAAACCAGAACAACCAGCAATACCAGAACGGTATTCATCACGGTAGCGTTATATCCAATATAGCCGTACTGATAACCAATCTGTCCTAAACCGCCAGCGCCAACTGCACCGCCCATCGCGGAATACCCTACCAGAGTAATAAGCGTAATCGTTGCCGCGTTCACCAGGCCCGGCAGTGCTTCAGGCAGCAGAACCTTGCGGACGATCTGCATAGGTGTTGCCCCCATTGCACGAGAAGCTTCAATCAAACCGGTTGGGATCTCCAGCAGGGCGTTCTCCACCATACGGGCGATAAACGGCGCAGCGCCTACGGTCAGCGGAACGATAGCCGCCTGCAGACCAATCGATGTGCCGACGATCACGCGGGTAAACGGAATCATCCACACCAGCAGAATAATAAACGGGATGGAACGGAAGATATTCACCAGCGCGGAGAGCGTACGGTAGAGCTTCGCGTTCTCAATGATTTGACCCGGACGCGTCACGTACAGCAGTACGCCTACCGGCAGGCCAATCACAAAACCAAAGAAACCCGATACAAAGGTCATTGCCAGCGTTTCCCAAACGCCGCGAACCAGTAGCCACATCATCGGCTCAGACATAACCCAGTACCTCTACTTTTACATGATGTTCTTGCAGCCAGGCGATTGCGGCCTGGGTTTCTTCTTGAGTGCCGTGCATTTCCGTCAGCATGATGCCGAACTTCACGCCACCGGCGTAATCCATCTGCGCGCTAATAATGTTGTTGTTCACGTTAAAGCGACGCGCGGTTTCGGAAAGCAGAGGGGCATCAACGGACTGACCGGTGAATTCCATACGCAACATCGGGACGCTGTCCGCCGTTGCCTCGGTTTTCAAACGCTCCAGATAATCTTCTGGAATATCCAGATGCAGCGTGGACTGAATAAACTGCTGCGCCAGCGGCGTTTTCGGATGGGAAAACACTTCGCTTACCGTGTCCTGCTCGATCAGTTCACCATTGCTAATGACCGCCACGCAGTCGCAGATGCGTTTCACCACGTCCATCTCGTGCGTAATAAGGAGGATCGTCAGGCCCAGGCGACGGTTAATGTCCTTCAGCAGTTCCAGAATAGAACGCGTGGTGGCCGGATCCAGTGCGCTGGTAGCTTCGTCGCACAGCAGTACTTTTGGGTTGCTGGCCAGCGCGCGGGCAATAGCAACACGCTGCTTCTGCCCACCGGACAGATTTGCCGGGTAGCTATCATGCTTATCACCCAGACCCACGAGGTCGAGCAGTTCGGTAACGCGACGCTTCACTTCTTCTTTCGGCGTGTTATCCAGCTCCAGCGGTAAGGCGACGTTGCCGAACACCGTGCGGGAAGCCAGCAGGTTAAAGTGCTGGAAGATCATGCCAATTTGACGGCGCGCTTTGGTGAGTTCTTTTTCTGAAAGGGCGGTAAGTTCCTGACCGCCAACTTCTACGCTGCCCTGGGTTGGGCGCTCAAGCAGGTTAACACAACGGATCAGCGTGCTTTTACCCGCACCCGATGCGCCAATGACGCCATAAATTTGACCAGCAGGAACATGCAGGCTGACGTTGTTCAGCGCCTGAATGGTTCGGTTCCCCTGCTGGAACACTTTGGTGATATTGGAAAGTTTAATCATTAGATTATTTTTATCGTATGTAAGTTAGCCGTGGCATTTTC
The DNA here is from genome assembly GCF_014982245.1 of Enterobacter cloacae complex sp. P6RS. Classification (NCBI taxonomy): domain Bacteria; kingdom Pseudomonadati; phylum Pseudomonadota; class Gammaproteobacteria; order Enterobacterales; family Enterobacteriaceae; genus Enterobacter; species Enterobacter cloacae complex sp. P6RS. The sequence continues at coordinate 800 of NZ_JADCLB010000012.1, read as the reverse complement.
TTCTGCCAGATACGGGTGATGACCGTAAACAAAACGGATGTTAAGGCATCCAGACGTCTAAATCAATCCAACTCTGTACGATGAGCACTTTATTGCGCTGCGATTCATGAGATACTAGCTCAACAGGCCTTTTTCAGGAGCAAACCGGTGGCAAAATCAGTACCCGCAATTTTTCTCGACCGTGATGGCACTATTAATGTGGATCACGGTTATGTGCATGAGATCGATGAATTCGAATTTATCGACGGCGTTATAGAGGCAATGCGCCAGCTAAAAGAGATGGGCTATGCGCTGGTGGTCGTAACGAACCAGTCCGGCATCGCGCGCGGTAAGTTCACCGAAGCGCAGTTTGAGACGCTGACGGAGTGGATGGACTGGTCGCTGGCCGATCGCGGTGTCGATCTTGATGGCATTTACTACTGCCCGCACCACCCGCAGGGAACGGTAGAAGAATATCGTCAGACCTGTGACTGCCGTAAACCGCATCCGGGCATGTTTAACTCTGCGCAGGAGTTCTTGCATATTGATATGGCTGCTTCTTATATGGTGGGCGATAAGCTGGAAGATATGCAGGCGGCCGCAGCGGCGGGAGTGGGTACCAAAATATTAGTGCGTACCGGTAAGCCCGTAACGCCAGAAGCAGAAAGTGCAGCGGATTGGGTGATTAATAGTCTGGCAGAGCTGCCAAAAGAGATAAAAAAGCATCAGAAATAGCCTTTTTGGCGAAAAGGTGAGCGGTCGAAATAAAAATGCATATTTCCGCTTGTCATTCCTCGGCAGCTCCCTATAATGCGCCTCCA